>NZ_JBEOVJ010000083.1:0-36224 GCF_040295435.1 Streptomyces sp. NPDC002809 | reverse complement strand
AGCGGGGACAGGATTTGAACCTGCGACCTCTGGGTTATGAGCCCAGCGAGCTACCGAGCTGCTCCACCCCGCGTCGTTGTGATCCCTACCGTATGCCATCGCAGCGGGTCCCATGACCACCTGTGTCGCGTGAGCTCGGCGTTCCCGGTCAACTACGGGGTGATTGCGGGCTGTTCGCCACGGAGATCGTGACCACGGAAGCGGGCCCCGCCGGAGGAGAAGCCGCCGGTGGGGCCGCTCGGGGGCTCGGGCGCGCCACGCGGACGTCGGTTCCGACGCCCTCTCGACTGTCTGGACACCGGTGCTCCCGTTCAGGTCGGCTTCGGTGTGTCCGTTCAGGTCGGCTTTGGCGTATCCGTCCAGGTCGGCTTCGGTGTGTCCGGGCTCCACGGCGTTGATCCGGGCGTTCGGTCATGCCTTCGCTTCGGCCGAGCCGGGCACCCGAAGCCGCGAAGCGCCTTGCACCGCTCCCGGCGCTTGGGGCTCAGACGCTCGCCGCAGCGACGGCGGCCCGGCTGTCGGTAGTCGGCAGTCGGCAGTCGGCAGTCCGGCGCTACTTGCTCTCGACCGTTGCGCCAAAAGACCTCTGCCGTAGGGTAGTTACCTGATCACGCCGCCCAGAGGGATTACAACGTATGCCGGTCGCGCTCGGGCTCGGTCTGCCGCAGATGAAGCAGTACGACATCGGCCGCGACGTCGCCGTCGTGGCGCGCGCCGCGGAAGCAGTCGGGTACGAGAGCCTCTGGGTGTTCGAACGGGTTCTGTTCCCCGAGCCCGCGGTCCAGGGGCTCTACGGCATTCCGGGGCTGGCCTGGCCCGACCACTACCGCAGTGTCGCGGATCCGCTGATCACGCTGACGCTGGCCGCCGCGGCCACCGAGCGGGCCCGGCTCGGCACCAGCGTGCTTGTCGCCCCTCTGCATGTGCCCTTCCAGCTCGCCCGTTCCCTGGCATCGCTCGACGCCGCCAGCGGGGGCCGTGTGGTCGCCGGACTCGGGACGGGGTGGTCACTGGACGAGTACGCGGCAGCCTCCGTCGCCCCCTTCGCGAAGCGCGGCGCCGTCCTGGACGAACTGCTGGACGTGTGCGAGGCCGTCTGGGGGCCGGACCCCGTCTCGTACAAGGGGAATCTGACCACGATCGCCCCGTCCGAGGTGGGGCCGAAGCCGGCTCGTCCCATCCCCGTCTATCTGCCCGCGAACAGCCCCCGGGCCACACGCCGCCTGGTCGACCGGGCCGACGGGTGGATGCCCGTCGCGATGGGTGCCGCTCAGCTGTCCGAGCAGTGGCAGCGGGTGCGGGACGTCGCCGCCGAACGGGGCCGCACGCGTCGGCTCGGTGTCTGCGCGCGTGTCAACGCGCGCTACAGCTCGGCGGCGGTGCCCGGCGCGGGCCGACAGCCCTTCCACGGAAATGCCGCGCAGATCGTCGAGGATCTCGTCGCACACGCCTCCACAGGGGTCCCGGAGATCATGCTCGACCTCCAGGGCACACTGCGTGACGCGTCGGAGCTCATCGACGTGGCCACCGAGGTGTACGAGGCTGCACGGGCAGCCGGGGTCTGAGCAGCGTCCCGCGGATCTGCTGACAGGGCGGCCTCGGCGCACCAGTAGTTTCTCGGGGTCCGCTTCAGCGGAACCCGCCGACGGAGGAACGTGACCCATGGATGACCGTACTGTGCCGGCCGAGCGGTTCGAGGCGGACAGGAGCCACCTGAAAGCGGTGGCGTACCGGATGCTGGGTTCGGCGAGTGAGGCCGAAGACGCGGTTCAGGAATGCTGGCTGAGGGCAGCTCAGGCCGACGTCAGTGATGTACGGAACCTCACCGGGTGGCTGACCACGGTGGTGGGCCGGGTCTGCCTGAACACGCTCCGCACCCGCCGTACCCGCCGTGAGGACCCTCTCGACACGTACGACCGGACCCCTGGCCATGACGAAGGGAACGCCCCGGAGCAGGAGGCCCTGCTCGCCGACTCCGTCGGGCTGGCCCTCCTCGTGGTACTCGACAGGCTGACTCCGGCGGAACGCCTCGCGTTCGTTCTGCATGACATGTTCGCGGTGCCGTTCGCCGAGATCGGCCCGCTGATCGACCGTTCCGCGGACAACGCCCGGCAGCTCGCGAGCCGTGCCCGTCGCCGGGTGAAGGGCGGCACCACGTCGCCGGATGCGGATCTGTCCCGTCGCAGACGCGTCGTCGAGGCCTTCCTGTCCGCTTCCCGCGGTGGGGACTTCGACGCGCTGGTCGCGCTGTTGCACCCCGATGTCGTGCTGCACGCCGACCGGTCCGTCATTCCCACCCCCGAGCCCGTCGTGGTCCGGGGTGCCCACACCGTGGCGAAGGGTGCGATGGCGGCCACGGGACGCGCGCTGTTCACCGGGGTCGCGCTCGTCGACGGTGCGGTCGCACTGGCGATGGCGCCGCAGGGACGGCTGCGTCTGGTTCTCGGCTTCACCATGGTGGACGGCCTGATCACCGAGATCGACGTCATCGCGGACCCGGACCGGCTCGGCGGGATCGACATCGGCGTCCTCGACGGCTGATACGGGCTCCGGGCCCGGTCGTCGGCACGTAGTCGAAGTCGTCCGGGCCCGCTCCCCGGCCCGTTGTCGTACCCCTGTGGCAGGGTCTTCTCAAGGCATCGGGCCGGGTGTCCTTTCTCACTGTCCGATGCGGTCCCACCTGCCGAAGGAGCGTTCGCCACGTCCGGACCCGACGACGTCCGTACGTCGCTCACAGCGGCGGCTGCTCTGCTCGCGCCCGCCCACCGGGCAGTCACCGAGCGGGTGCTGCACGCGTTCGACCACCCCGAGGCGTATGTGCACGACCATGCCGACCGACTGGCGGACCGGGGTATCGACGAAGCGGTGCCTGATCTCGCCTGGACGGCGCTCATCGATGCTCTCGCCGATCACCGGCTGCTCGCGGAGTTCGACTGGAAAGAGGACTCCCAGGAGGTCCGGTCCCAGCTGAACGGGCTCGACTCGCGGCCCTCCGTGGATCCTTGGGTGCTGGTCGAGGAGAAGGAGATGCTCCTGCCGACCTATGAGTTCCTGGAGGCCTGCGGGCGGCACTACGGAGATGTCGGTGCGGCGCTCGTCGTACTCGACATCGAGTCGGACTGCTACCCGGTGGTGTGTCTGCCCGCCGCGCGGGTACGGGAGCTCGCCGCGCTCACGAAACGGGCGGGATTCAACGCGTGGGCGCTCGGTCTCTGACACGGGTTCGGAAGGCAGACCGAGCATCGCCCGCTGTCATGCGGCCACACGAAGATTCCGAGTCGGGCCGAGCCACGCAGGCTGCCACGAACTGCGGTTCCTCGAGGGGCCGCGGCTCCTCCGGCGGGGCGGCGGGCCGTCTGCGGCCGGGCCGTCACACCACCGGTCGCGCAAGACGTCGGTAGCTGACGCCGTCCTTGGTCCGCGCCAGCAGGCCGCCGATGACCATATAGCGGCGAAGCGCGGCACAGTCGTCGTGAACGGTGAGGAGGGCGTCGTTCACTTCGCGTTCGGTGTACGTCCGGTCGGACTGGAACAGCGTTTCCGCGAGGTGATCGAGGAGCTGTGCGCGACGGGCGGTCTTGCGCGGGATCGTCGTCAGCCGCCCCCGGGAGAAGAGGGCGGCCACGCCATGGCTGGAGCTTGATCGGTTGTCGGACATGGCCCGGAGCCTCTCAGCCGGATCCGGCGCGCTGCAACGCATTTCTCCGGGAAGTCCGTCCAAGCTGCTGCGACGGGCCGCCACGCTGTCCCAATTTCTGCCGAGGGGTGGGCGAGTTGACGCACGGGCGCGCTCGCGGTTTCCTGCTGCGATGACTGAACTGAGTATCGAGCCTGTGGACGGCGACGCCATGCTCCAGGACTGGCAGTACGTCCACAACGCGATCATCCCCACGGCAGTGCTCTCGCTCGCGGACGTACGCGAGCGCTCCGGTCGCAACCGGCTCGCCGTGGCGTATCTCGGCGAGGTCCTGGTGGGCTGCTCGACCGTGCGGCCGCCTGCCGACAGCTCCACGACGGCCACCGTGATCGCACGGGTGCTGCCGGACCACCGCGGCAAGGGATTCGGCGGGCAGTTGTACGAGAGCGGCCTGGCGGCGGCGCGTGCGGTCGGCGCCGAGGTGATCGAGACCTGTGTTCTGGAGTCCAACCCGGAGGGGCTGCGCTTCGCGCTCGGCCGTGGATTCGTCGAGACCGAGCGGTATGTACTGCCGGGTGACAGCGTGCCCTTCATCGATCTGAGGCTGGCCTGATCCCACCCCTGCGGAAGGCGGCGCTCTGCGGCGGTCGCAGAGCGCCGGCTGTCAGTCCTGCAGGGCGGCGAGTTCTCGCACCGTGGCCATGTCGCTGAAGGGGATGAGCTGTTCGCCGACGATCTGGTAGGGCTCGCTGCCCTTGCCCGCCACCAGGACGATGTCGTCGGGGCCGGCGGCCGACAGGGCGAGGGCGATCGCCTCGCGCCGGTCCGCGCGGCGCTCGAACCTCGTTCCTGTGGCCCTGAGGCCCGGAGTGATCTGATCCATGATCGCCTCGGGGTCCTCGTACCGGGGGTTGTCGGACGTCAGGACGCACAGGTCGGATCGGGACCCGGCAATCTCGCCCATCCGCGCCCGCTTCGTGACGTCCCGGTCTCCCCCGCAGCCGAACACGGTGATGACCCGGCCCCGGGCGAAGTCCCGTACGGCGCTGAGCACCTTGTCGAGGGAGTCCGGGGAATGGGCGTAGTCCACGATCACCGCCGTGCCCCGCGGCGTCTCGAACCGCTCGAGCCGTCCGGGGACCGGAGGCATCCGGTCGAGCGCGGCCACAAGCCCGGCGAGGTCGTGTCCCAGGAGGTGGCAGGCCGCCACGGAGGCAAGTGCGTTGGAGACCGAGAAGCGCCCCGGCACCGGGATCGCCGCCGGATACTTGCCGCCTTCGTGGTGGAGGGTGAAGCGGGTACCGAAGGCGTTCATGCTCAGGTCCGTGGCACGGTAGTCGGCCGGCGCGTCGATTCCGTACGTGGTGACCATGCCCGGCATCGTCGGCACGATCGCGGCCCCCACCGGATCGTCCGCGTTGACCACGGCGCTGCGGCACAGCCCTTGGAAGAGGCGGAGCTTGGCATCGCGGTAGTGCTCCATGGTGCCGTGGTCGTCCAGGTGGTCCTGGGTGAGGTTGGTGAAGATGCCCACGTCGAGGAAGGCACGGTCCACCCTGTGGTGCAGCAGGCCCATCGACGTGGCCTCCAGAACCACGGTGCCGACATCCTGATCGCGCATGTGTCCGAGGAGGTACTGGAAGTCCGGCGACTCCGGCGTGGTCAGGACCGAGCGGGGCATCGGGATGAGTTCGTCACCGATCCGGCTGCCGGCCGTGCCGATCACGCCGACCTTCGCGCCCTCGGCGATCCTCAGTACCGACTCCACCATGTACGAGACCGAGGTCTTCCCGTTGGTACCGGTGACGGCGACCATGTCCATGGACCGGCCGGGTTCTCCGAAGTACCGGGACGTGACGACCGCCGCCGCGGTCCGCGCGTCCGCCACCCGCACCACGCACGCGTCGGTGGCCGCGGCCCGCACGGCCGCCAGGATCTCCGGCACCTCGCTCTCCAGGAGCACCGCGACGGCTCCACGGGCCAGTGCCGGGCCGACGGCCTCGGGACCGCCCTCGCGGTGATCGGGCACGGCGATGTACAGCGAACCGGGCACGACGCGATGGGCGTCGAAACAGGCTCCTGCGGTGATCGGGGTCTCCGGATCACCGAGGAGGACCTCGTGATCGTGACCGGCCAGCAACTCCCTCAGATTCATGCGGGGGTCCTCTCGAAAATGCGGCTCGGCCCGTCGGCCGCCGTCGTGGGAATGCCGACGGCGCGCCGCGGGAGCTGCGCATGGTGCGGGGTGCTGCGGTCTGCGCAGCGAAGGGGGTGGAACGGCTCCGGTGGCGGAGCGGGAGAGCGCGGCCGGGACGGGAAGTGCGTCGCGGTGCGGCCGGCTGCGGTGAGGTCCTGGTCAGCCGTGACCGTGCAGAGCGCGGCAGCGCGCCCGGGGTGCGGCGGGGCCCAGCAGGTGAGGCACCTGTCGCAGGCACTCCCTCACCGCATCTGTGTGACCCATGTGTGGAGTGTACGTCCCGTGGACCGTGCCGGATCCCGGTCGCCTTCCCTGCCATGTGCAGGGGTTGTCCAGGTGGGACTGTCGGGACGGTGACCGGCTGCCCCGGGCGCCGCCCGGCTCACGCGCCGGGGGCCTGCCACGCGGGAGCGGTGTGCTCCGCGTGACAGGCCCCCGGGACCGGTCGGCTCGGATCAGGCCGTGTGCAGCGTCAGCCCGTACCGGTTCAGGATCTCGTTGATCGGCTGGTGCCAGGTCTCACCGCCGGAACTGCAGTTGCCCCACCCGCCCGAGGTGACGCCCTGTGCCTGGTCCCCGCTGATGAAGGATCCGCCCGAGTCGCCCGGTTCGGCGCAGACACTGGTCTTGGTCATCTCGTGGACCGCGCCCTGGCTGTAGTTCACCGTCTCGTTGGTGGCGAGTACGTTTCCGCAGTGCCAGTGCGAGGTGGAGCCCGAGCGGCAGATCGAGGCGCCGACCGGGGCCACGGCAGAGCCGCGGACCAGCTGGTCGGAGACGGTGCCCCAACCCAGGACCACGGGGACGGTCCACCAGCCGTTGCCCACGCTGACCCAGGCGTAGTCGTTGTCGGGGAACGAGGACCCCTGGAAGTTGCCTATCCCCGATCCGTCCCAGCCGCTGACGGACGCGCCCGCCTGCCCACAGTGTCCGGCAGTGACGAAGCCACCGTACACGGAGAAGCCGATGGAGCACCGGACGTTCCCCGTGTAGTAGGGGTCGCCGCCCACGGTCCCCGCGGAGAAGGTCCGCGGCACCTCGGCGGTCTGCTCGACGGCGACGGGACCGGCATCCCTGGCCCGTTCGACGAACTTCCGGACATCGTTGTCGGAGCGCGCCGAGGAGACGACGTTCACGACGACCTTGTTGGCCTCGGGGTCGACGTGCCAGCTGCTGACACCGGCAGGTGCCGGGAGCCGGTCGATCTTCGCCTTGGCTGCGTCGAGGCTGCGCGCGGTGTGCGTCACCAGGCGGACGGCGGCGCCCGTCGCCCGTACGGCAGCTGCCTGCTTCTCGCTGGTGACGGCGACCGTGAGACCGCCCGTCGCCGGGTCGAACCAGGAACCGCCGTACGAGGCTCCGGCGGCGCGTTGCGCGTCGGGCTGTATCGCGGTCGCCGTCTTCTCCGCGGAGAGCCGCGCCCTGGCCTGGCTCTCCGTCAGGCCGAGGTCCTTCTGCATGGCGGCCAGCAGGCCGGCGGACGTCTGTCGCGTGCCGGTGGCTGCGCGGGACTCGGTGGTGGGGGTGTCCGCCGAGGCGGCGGGGAAGCCTGCCCCCGCCCAGGCTCCGACGAGGAGGACGGCGGACAGGGCTGTGCGTAAAGCAGTGGTGCGTCTCATGGTGTTGGCCCTTCTGTTGTTCCGGCGACGTGGGGGAGGAACAGCAGGCGTCCGGGAGACGACTCGTTGAGAGCGCTCTCAGAGTGTGCCGATCCGGACTGTAGCCGAGCACCGTTAGCAGGTCCATGCCAATGACATCGCGGGGCCGCGCCGACGACCCGTCTCAGGGCCGCGCCGGACCGTAGGTGAACGTGTTCCACAGCTCGCGCAGAGCCTCGCCGTCACCCCAGAAGTCGAGCCCGGCCGCAGGGTCCGCCTCTCCCCAGATCCTGATCGCGTCGCGCTCGACGTCGCCGACCGGCCGCCATCCCGGTTCACCGGTGGCCGCGAATCCCGCCCAGGCCGCGACCATCCGGGCCGACAGGTGGTGGTCCTCCGGAGTCGGCGGACCGCCGATCAGGAACTGGACCCTCTCATCGGCAATGTTCCCGAAGGCGAAGGGAACGTCCGCACAGTGCCACGCGTACACCCCCGGCTCCGATCCGCCCCGCTGCCGGGCGAATCGCGACAGGTAGGTGCGCCCGCCGCTCCGCGCATGCGCGGCGACGAGCCGGTTGCTGTACTCGCCGAACCTCAGGTCTCCGCACAGCGCCAGCCGGATCTCGCGCACGGACGCTTCGGGCGCGATGCGGCGATAGCCCTCGGGCACGGAGTCCGGAAGTCCGAAGTCCGCTGCCAAGCGGGCCAGTTCGGACTCCGTCCCCACCTCGGCGCAGCTCCCGACGGCGTCGAACAGCCAGTACTCCTGGGTGGTGTGACAGACGAGGAGATCGACGTCCGAGGCCGCCCCGGCCGCTATGGGGCCCAGCGGATCGCCGCGCAGGAGGCTTCCGTCGGCGACCGGGCCGAAGATGACGGGGTCCCAGGACAGGTGTCCGGAGTACGGGTCCTTCCGGTACTCGTCGACGACCGCGTCGGCGGCCTGCACCAGGGCTTGCGGGGAAGCGGCCGACAGCCCAGCGTGCGTCGCGGGGACCCCCGCCGAGGCGGCCACCTTCCGCAGGAGGTGTTCGGCAAGTTCCGGTGCGAAGACCGGGCCGACCGCACTGTGCGCGATCGCCCGCCGGAACAGCCCCCGCGCCCCGTCCATCGCCATCAGGCAGGCCACGGATGTCGCTCCGGCGGACTGCCCGGCCACGGTCACGTTGTCCGGCTCCCCGCCGAAGGAAGCGATGTTGTCGCGTACCCACTCCAGTGCGGCGATCTGGTCGAGCAGCCCGCGGTTCGGCGGGCAGGCGTGCTCGCCGTCGGCCGGAACATGGCCGAAGCCCTCGAACCCGAGACGGTAGTTGAAGGTAACCACCACAAGGCCGGCGCGGGCGAGCGCCGTGCCGTCGAAGTCCGGCTGGGCGCTCGAACCGAAGGTGTAGGCCCCGCCGTGGATCCAGACCAGGACCGGCAACGGATGGTCCGCTGTCCCGTTCCCGCGTTCGGGGGTCCAGACGTTGAGGGCGAGGATGTCCTCGTCACCGGGCGACCACCGCGGAGCGCCCGGCAGCTCCGCCGACTGCGGCGAAACGGGGCCGTACTCCACACAGTCGCGGGTCCCCTCCCAGGCCCGGCGCGGGCGCGGCTCCCTGAACCGGTCGGCTCCGAAGGGCGGTTCGGCGTACGGAATGCCCAGCACGGCGACGACGCCCCGGTCCGGGGCTCGTCCGCGTACCCGGCCGCACACTGTGTCGAAAACACTCATCAAGGGCTGCTCCGCCGTCCTTGGCTCCCCCGCCCCTGCCGGGCGGCACGAAGATCAGAATGGCAGAGCAGCCGATCGCCGTGCGAATGAATTGACCGTCACCGCACGGGCGTGTCAGCGCGTGGAGAACGCGTGCACGGTCGTCGTCCGGTAGGGCCGGCCGGGGCGCAGCACGGTGGAGGGGAAGGACGGCTGGTTGGGCGAGTCGGGGAAGTGCTGGGCCTCCAGGCAGAACGCGTCGCCCTGGCGGTAGAGGCGGCCGGAGGTGCCGGTGAGGGTGCCGTCGAGGAAGTTGCCGGTGTAGAGCTGCATGCCTGGTTCGGTGGTGTACATCTTCATGACCCGGCCAGATCCGGGGTCGGTGACGGTCAGGGCGTACTCGGGCCTGGCCGTGATGCCTTTGTCCAGCGCGTAGTTGTGGTCGATCCCCTTCGCGATCACGGTCTGCTCGTGCGGGGTGCGGTCCTGCGTGCCGATGCCTCGGGCGCGGCGGAAGTCGAAGGGGGTGCCTGCGACGGGGGCGAGTTCGCCGGTCGGGATGAGCGTGGCGCCGACCGGGGTGTAGCGGGCGGCGGCGAGTTCCAGCAGATGGCCGTCGACCGTGCCGCTCCCCTCCCCCGCCAGGTTGAAGTAGGTGTGGCTGGTGAGGTTGACGACGGTGGCCCGGTCGGTCGTGGCCTCGTAGTCGATGCGCCAGGCGCCGCGCGGGGTGAGGGTGTAGGTGACACGGACGGCCAGGGTGCCGGGGTAGCCGGCTTCGCCGTCCGAGCTGGTCCGGCTGAGGACCAGGCCCGTGTCGGCGCCGCGGGTGAACGGCTCGACGTCCCAGATCCGCTTGTCGAAGCCCCGGTCGCCGCCGTGCAGGCTGTTCGGGCCGTCGTTGACCGGGAGTTGGTGGAGGGTGCCGTCGAGGGTGAACCGTCCGTCGGCGATGCGGTTGCCGTAGCGGCCGATCAGTCCGCCGAAATAGGGCGACTTGGCGACGTAGTCGTCGAGGTTGTCGAAGCCCAGGGCGACATCGGCGGTTCTGCCGTGGCGGTCGGCTGTCTCCAGGGACTGGATGACGCCGCCGTAGGAGAGGGCTCTGAGAGTTGTCCCGCCGTTCCTGAGGGTCCAGCGGTGCACCGCCGTGCCGTCGGCGAGCCGGCCGAAGAGCTCCCTGACGGGCGTGTTGCCGGTTGCGCCGCGGCGGCTGCCGGTCGCGCGGGCGGTTCCTGGCGCTGTGACGGTGATGCCCGCGGCGGCCGCGGCCGTCAGCACGGTGCGTCTGGTGGTGCTGGGCATGGGTGACTCCTTGACGGAGAGAGGAGTTACGAGCCGACCTTGCGTTTGTTGTAGACGTCGAAGCCGACGGCGGCGAGCAGCACCAGCCCCTTGATGACCTGCTGGTAGTCGGTGCCGATCCCCACGAGCGACATGCCGTTGTTGAGTACGCCGAGCACGAGGCCGCCGATGATGGCGCCGAAGACCGTGCCGACGCCACCGCTCATGGAGGCTCCGCCGATGAACGCGGCGGCGATCGCCTCCAGTTCGAAGTTGGTACCGGCCTGGGGTACGCCGGCGTTGAGGCGGGCCGCGTAGACGATGCCGGCGAGCGCCGCCAGTACGCCCATGTTCACGAAGACGAGGAACGTGACGCGCTGGTCCTTGACGCCGGAGAGCTTCGCCGCGGCGCGATTGCCGCCGAGCGCGTACACGTGGCGGCCGATGATCGCGTTGCGCATGACGTAGCCGAAGCCGATGAGGAGGACGGCGAGCAGGAGGAGCACGACGGGCACGCCTCGGTAGCTGGCCAGGGTCATGGTGAAGGCGAGTACGGCCGCGGCCATGGCCACACACTTGGCGAGGAAGATGTTGCGGGGCAGGACGTCGAGTTCGTAGCGCTGCTGACGGCGGCGGTCGCGGACCTCCTGGAGGAGGGCGAAGACCAGCAGCGCGCATCCCATGAGGAGGGTCAGGTTGTGGTAATTGGTCTCGGGCCCGATCTCCGGAAGGTATCCGGTGGAGATCTTCTGGAAGCCCTCGGGGAACGGGCCGAGCGAGCGGCTGCCCAGGAGGATCTGCGTCCCACCGCGGAACAGCAGCATTCCGGCCAGTGTGACGATGAACGAGGGGATGCCGACGTACGCGATCCAGAAGCCCTGCCAGGCGCCCGCGACCGCTCCGACGATCAGCGAGAGCACGAGAGCGAGGACCCAGGGCATGTCGTGCTGGACCATCATGACCGCGGCGGCCGCGGAGACGAATGCGGCCAGTGAGCCGACGGAGAGGTCGATGTGCCCGGCGATGATGACGATCATCATCCCGATGGCGAGGACCAGGATGTAGCTGTTCTGGAGGACGAGGTTGGTGACGTTGTTCGGCTTGAGCAGGACTCCGTCGGTCCATATCCCGAAGAGGACGACGATCAGCCCGAGGGCGATGAGCATCCCGTACTGGCGCATGTTGCGGCGGACCGCGTCCAGGAGGAGGGTGCCGGTCGTGGGAGGCGCGGCCAGGGCCTGCTTGTCGGTGCGCTGCCGGGTGTCGGTGGGGGCCTGGGGCATTCCTGCTACCTCTTGTCGCTGGTCATATGGCGCATGAGGACCTCCTGGGTGGCCTGCGCGCGCGGGACTTCGCCGGTGAGCCGGCCGGCGGCCATGGTGTAGATGCGGTCGCACATGCCGAGCAGTTCGGGAAGTTCGGAGGAGATGAGCACAACGGCTTTGCCCTGGGCGGCCAGCCGGTCGATGACGGAGTAGATCTCGTACTTCGCGCCGACGTCGATCCCGCGGGTCGGCTCGTCGAGGATGAGGACGTCCGGTCCGGCGAAGATCCATTTGCCGAGGACGACCTTCTGCTGGTTGCCGCCGGAGAGGCGGCCCACCTGCTCGAAGACCGTGGGGGTCTTGATGTTCATGGAGGTGCGGTACGACTCGGCGACGCGGGTCTCCTCGTGCTCGTCGACGATCCCGCGCCGCGACACCTTGTCCAGGGCGCCGAGGCTGATGTTGCGGCCGATGGTGTCGATGAGGTTGAGGCCGTACTGCTTGCGGTCCTCGGTGACGTAGGCGATCTTGTGGCGGACCGCTTCGGAGACGGTGCGGGTCCGGATCTCCTTGCCGTCCTTGAGTACCGTGCCGCTGATGTTGCGGCCGTAACTGCGGCCGAAGACGCTCATGGCGAGTTCGGTGCGGCCGGCGCCCATCAGCCCGGCGATGCCCACGATCTCGCCGCGCCGGGCCAGGACGGAGACGCGGTCGACCACCTTGCGGTGCTGGTCGATCGGGTGGTGGACGGTCCAGTCACGGATCTCCAGCGCCGGGTGTGCTCCCGGGTCGCCTTCGTACCCGGTGCGTTCGGGAAAGCGGTGATCGAGATCGCGGCCGACCATGCCGCGGATGATGCGGTCCTCGGTGGTCGATCCGGCGCTCACGTCGAGGGTTTCGACGGTCCGGCCGTCGCGCAGGACGGTGACGGAGTCGGCGACCGCCGTGATCTCGCCGAGCTTGTGCGAGATGATGATCGACGAGATGCCCTGGCCCTTCAGCTCCTTGATCAGGAGGAGGAGTTTGGAGCTGTCCTCGTCGTTGAGGGCGGCAGTCGGCTCGTCGAGTATCAGCAGTTCGACCTTCTTGGCGAGCGCCTTGGCGATCTCGACCAGTTGCTGCTTTCCGACGCCGATGTCCGCGACCCTGGTCTGTGGGCGCTCCCGCAGACCGACCCGGTCGAGGAGGACCGCCGCGTGGCGCAGGGTCTCGTTCCAGCTGATGAAGCCGCGCGTGGCGTGTTCGTTGCCGAGGAAGATGTTCTCGGCGATGGAGAGGTACGGCACCAGGGCGAGTTCCTGGTGGATGATCACGATGCCGCGTGCCTCACTGGCCCGGATGTCCTTGAACGCGCAGTCCTCGCCCCTGAACCGGATCTCGCCCTCGTAGCTGCCGTGCGGGTGCACCCCGCTGAGGACCTTCATCAGGGTCGACTTCCCGGCGCCGTTCTCCCCGCAGACGGCGTGCACCTCGCCCTGGGCGACAGTCAGGGACACGTCGGAGAGCGCCTTGACACCAGGAAACGTCTTGACGATGGATCGCATCTCCAGGACGGGCACGGCGGCGGCCACCGGCTGCGCCGTCGGGGCCTTCATCGGAGGTCGCTCTCCTTGATGTAGCCGGAATCGACCAGCTCGGCACGGTAGTTGGTCTTGTCGACGCTCACCGGGTCGAGCAGGAACGACGGTACGACCTTCTTCTCGTTGTTGTACGTCGTGGTGTCGTTGACCTCGGGCTTCTTGTCGTTCAGTACGGCGTCGGCCATCTGGACGGCCTGCTTGGCGAGGGCCCGGGTGTCCTTGTAGACAGTCTGCGTCTGCTGTCCAGCCATGATCGACTTCACGGAGGCGACCTCGGCGTCCTGGCCTGTGACGACGGGGTACGGCTTGGATCCGGTGCCGTATCCGTCCGATTTCAGGGCCGAGATGATGCCGATCGAGATGCCGTCGTAGGGGGAGAGCACCGCGTCGACCCCGGCCGAGGAGTAGGCGCTGGTGAGAAGGTCGTCCATGCGCTTCTGGGCGGTGCCGCCGTCCCAGCGGAGCGTGGTGACCTGATCCAGTTTCGTCTGCTTGCTGCGGACGACGAGCTGCTTCTTGTCGATGTACGGCTTGAGCGTCTTCCAGGCGCCCTGGAAGAAGTAGCGCGTGTTGTTGTCGTCGGGCGACCCGGCGAACAGCTCGATGTTGAACGGCCCCTTCTCGGTTCCGGACTTCAGCCCCAGCTTGTCGAGGATGTATCCGGCCTGGAGCTCGCCGACCTTCTCGTTGTCGAAGGAGGCGTAGTAGTCGACGTCCGGACTGCCGAGGATGAGCCGGTCGTACGAGATGACCCTGATGCCCTGCTCCCCCGCCTGGTGCAGTACGTCGCTGAGGGCACGGCCGTCGATTGCGGCGATCACGAGGACGTCCACACCCTTGGTGATCATGTTCTCGACCTGGGAGACCTGCTGGTCGACGTCGTCCTCGCCGTACTGCAGATCGGTCTTGTACCCAAGCTTCCTGAACTCGGCCGCCATGTTCCTTCCGTCGGCTATCCAGCGTTCCGACGACTTGGTCGGCATGGCGATCCCGATCGTCGAGCCCTTGCCGCCCGCCTTCTTGCCCTTGCTCCCCCCGTCACTGCTCTGTCCGCATGCCGCGAGGGTCACGGAGAGGGCGAGCGCGGTGAGGACCGTTGCGGTCCGGGCGACGCGCGAGGCGGACGCGGTTCGTGAGGTGCGCATGTTCGGTCCTCCGGGTGCGAGGGGGACGGCTGGGCGGGCCGCACTGCCCTCATCGACTGTTCGGTATATCGGACATGGTTCGACATCTGTGCGATCGAAGACACTCGAAGGCCTGTCGCCTCCGGGCATCCCCCGTGCAAGGCACGGCAGTTGAGCTGACCGTCGTTCGAAATTTCGTCATGCGTTCGAAATGTGGGCGTGACGGTAGTGAGAGAGCGGGGAGACTGTCAATGGGTCACGCACACGTGGTCGGGGCAACTCCCCGGCAGGGGAACGGTTCCGGCCGAAGGGCCCGCCATCTCAGCCGTTCCGCCCAGCCGGAGCGGCGGGCCGCCCTCTGCCCGGAACGGCACAGAACCCATGCCCGCGTCGGACGTGCCGACGCCCGGCATCACCCCGTGTTGCGGAGAACCCGCCCGCGCTCCACGACGCCATCGGCTCCACGAGCGGAACCGGCGGGCATGGCGGTGGTCAGCCGGCCTGGCCGATCGCACTGCGGAGCATGGCCACGGTGGTGGCCGCAGCGGCGCGTTCCGCCTCGTCGGCCGTGGCGCGCACCCGCTCCTCCAGCAGCACGACTGCCGCCTGGAGCACACCCACCCGCACCGGAACGCTCTGCATGGCGGTCAGCACGGCCGCCGCCTGTTCGGCAGGCGTCGCGGTCGCGGCCTGCGGAATGAGGGTGGAGATTCCGCGCCCGAGTGCACGGTCACGAGGCGGCTGAGCCGCGGCAGTGGTCACCGAGGAAGTCTGCCGCACCCGGGGCGCGGAATGGGTCAGCGACTTGGCCGCCGCGCCCCGGATCCGCCCTGGAGGTGGCCATGAACTCGCGCCAACAGAGCTGTCAGCTGCGCACGTTCGCGCTTGTTCAACGGCGCCAGAACATCGTCCTGCACGGCCGTCGCGTCGGCCTGGAGACTGTCGAGCAGTGCGCGGCCGGCCGGGCTGACGGTGACAGTCACTCGCCGCCGGTCGGTCACGTCGCGCGCCCGCTCCACCAGTCCGGCCGCACTCAGATCGTCGACGATCTTCACCATGTCACTGCGGTCGATGGCCAGTCGCGCTGCCAGTTGCCGTTGCACATGGGGGCCGAAATCCACGAGCGCAGCCAGCACCGCCATGTGCCGCAGCCGCAGGCCGCGGTCGGCCAGCCGCTCGGCGAGCCGGCTCCGCGCCGCCTTGCCGGTCCTCGACATGAGGTAGGTGGTGAAGCCCAGGAGACTGGGCGGGATCTCGTTCTCGTTCACATGTATATCGTAGGTGGTTACCAATCGTGGGTGTGTACCCACCATTTGGAGAGGGCGTCATGCCGACGTGCCGCTCATGTCGAAGACGAGGCGGCCGGGCACCTTGCCCCTGAGGACCTCGTCGATCGAGGCGTTGATGTCCGCCAGGTCGCGGCTCTCGCGCACCACACGGGTACGGCCGAGGCGGTGCAGCCGGAAGACCTCGGCCAGGTCCTGCCGGGTGCCCACGATCGAGCCGACGATCCTCGTGCCGTTCAGGACGGTGTCGAAGACCGGGATCTCCAGCTTGCCCTCCGCCGGGAGCGCCACCAGAACGAGAGTGCCACCCCGCCGCAGCGCCCCGTACGCCGCCGCGAACGACTCGTTGCTCACGGCGAGCGAGATGGCCGCGTCGACGCCGCCCAGACGGCGCGCCTCCTCGGCGACGTCCTGAACGCGGGCGTCGATCACATGGTCGGCGCCCAGCTCCCTGGCGAGGGCCAGCTTCTCGTCGGTCACGTCGACGGCGATGGTCTCCGCGCCGAAGATCCGCGCGTACTGCAGGGCGAGATGCCCCAGGCCACCGATTCCGGAGACCAGGGCACGGGTCCCGGGCCGCGCCCCGGAGAGCTTGACCGCCTTGTACGTGGTGACGCCCGCGCACGTCAGGGGCGCCGCGTCCAGCGGGTCGATGCCGTCGGGCACGGGCACGACGTACGTGCCGTGGGCGAGAGCGTACTCGGCATGGCTGCCGTCGACCGAGTAGCCGCTGTTCCGCTGCTCCGGGCAGAGCGTCTCCCAGCCGGAGACGCAGTGGTCACAGTGCCCGCACGCCTCGCCGAGCCAGGGGATGGCCACCCGGTCCCCCACTGCCAGATGACCGACCTGGTCACCTGCCGCCTCGACGATACCGATGCCCTCATGGCCGGGGACGAACGGCGGACTCGGTCTGACCGGCCAGTCCCCCCGGGCCGCGTGGATGTCGGTGTGACACAGTCCCGAGGCCTCCATTCGGACCAGGACCTGATGTCCGGCCGGGGTGGGTACCGGCCTGTCCTCGACGACCAGGGGCTCGGTGAAGCTGCGGACAACGGCGGCTCTCATGGGTGCTCCTCCGCTTCGATGTACGCGCCCGGCCGGCGCCTCTCGCGCAGACCGGATGCACAAGCCTCGAAGCAGGATATTTCGGATGGCTGGTTTCCGCCTTCCCTCCCCTGCCCCGACCCCAGCCCCGCCGGGTCGCTATCCCCGCGCCCAGGTGCGCATGGCCGCCCGCGAGGAGAAGGCGGCGACATCTTTGTCGAGCGGCTGATCGGTGTACTGGTGGATGCGCCAGGAGGCCTTGATGCGTGGCTTTCCGGCGGTGACGTAGTCGGCGATCCAGAGGCCGTCCCCGGCGTACGACGTGGTGTCGTGATTCAGCCAGAAGTAGCGGTTGCAGTAGAGCAGCACCTTGTGGTGCGGCCGCAGCCGTTTGACCTCGCGGATGAAGCGGTCCTTCTCGGCATTGCTCGCATGGGTGCCCTCGCCGTTCTGCTCCCAGTCGACGGCGAGCAGCTCGCCCGCCTTTTCCGGCGCCCTGCTCAGGAAGTATTCCGCCTGTGCCGTGATATTCCCCGGCCAGAGGAAGTGGTAGAAGCCGACCACACATTCCGCGTCGCGGGCACGTTTCGTCTGCGCGGCCAGACGCGGATTGACGTACGAACGGCCCTCGGTGGCCTTGATGAGGACAAAATCCAGCCCGTCCGTGTCGAAGGACGACTGATAGGCGCTGACGTCGACACCGTGCAGCATGGGTACCGCCTCACAAATGATCCGGGTGATTCCGTTTCCTTCTTTCTTACGTGCCCGCAGCCCGAGGCTCCCATCCGTCCGACGCGCCGGTAAATCAATGTGCCGCCGCACGGAATAGCTTCCGGGAGGGCGGAGTTGGTGAACCGGCGAGAGCCTATTCACGTACCGAACGCACCATCGGAAGGTCACATCCATGAAGATCGGCATCATCGGGGCAGGGAATATCGGCGGCAACCTCACCAGGCGCCTCACCTCGCTCGGGCATGAGGTGTCCGTCGCCAACTCGCGAGGTCCGCAGACGCTCACCGCGCTCGTGGAGGAGACCGGCGCGACCGCCGTGACCGCCGCCGAGGCCGCGAAGGGCGCGCAGGTCGTGGTCGTCACTGTCCCGCTCAAGGCCGTCCCGGCTCTGCCCGGAGGCCTCCTCGACGGGGCCGCGGAGGGCGTCGCGGTCATCGACACCGGTAACTACTACCCGCGCGAGCGCGACGGCCGCATCGCGGCGATCGAGGACGGACTGCCCGAAAGCCTGTGGACGCAGAGGCAGATCGGTCACCCGGTCATCAAGGCGTTCAACGGGACGTACGCGGAGGACATTCTGTCCAACGGCCTGCCGAAGGGCGGCGCGCACCGCCAGGCGCTGCCGGTGGCCGGGGACGACGCCGCGGCGAAGCAGGTGGTCCGCGACCTGATCGACGAGCTGGGCTTCGACACCGTGGACGCCGGCGGGCTCGACGAGTCGTGGCGCCAGCAGCCGGGCACGCCGGTGTACGGCAACCGAGGCGACGTCGCGGCGATCGAGAAGGCCCTGGCCACGGCCTCCGCCGAGCGGACCGCCGAGTGGCGGGCCTGAGATCCGGTGTGACGCGCGGGTGCGACGGGGTGCAGGCCTCGTCGCACCCGCAGCGTCAGCAGGGCTCAGCCCCTTTCCCACCCGCAGCGTCAGCAGAGCGCACGCACCGCCGCACCCGCCGCGTCGTCAGTCGTCGAAGCCGGTGCTGCGGCTGACCTTCTCCCAGGCCAGCACTTCGGCGCGGGAGGCGTCGAGGCTTGCGAGGACCGCGTCCGTCGCGTCATTTCCGAGCGGCAGCCGCAGCGGTGTGTGCTGGGCGGCAAGCGCGGTCAGGATGGCGGCCGCGGCCTTGTCCGGGTCGCCCTCCTGCTTCCCGTCGGAACCCGGCAGGTTGCTGCGGACCGGCCCCACCGTCTCCTCATAGGCCGGAAGGGCCGCGGCCTGACGCAGGGCGCCGCCGCCGGCGAAGCCCGTGCGGAAGGATCCGGGCTCCACGATCAGCACCTTGATCCCGTGCGGGGCCACCTCGGCCGCCAGCGCCTCCGACAGGCCTTCCAGGGCGAACTTCGTCGCCGAATAGGCGCCGACGCCGGGGAACGTGAACCGGCCCCCCATGCTGCTCATCTGGACCACGGCACCCGAACCGTTGCGCCGCATGTGCGGCAGCACGGCCCGCACCAGCGCAGCGGGCCCGAAGAAGTGCAGGTCCATGAGCGCGCGCAGCTCGCGGTCGCTCGTCTCCTCGACCGCGCCGACCAGCCCCATCCCCGCGTTGTTGACCACCACGTCCATCCGGCCGTACCAGAGCACGGTGTCCGCGACGACATCGGCGATGCGCGCCGTGTCGGTGACGTCCAGCTGTACGGCGACGGCCCGGCCGGGATGTGCGGCCACCAGGTCGTCGAGCGTCTCCGGCCTTCGGGCCGTGGCAACGACGGTGTCCCCGGCCGCGAGAGCTGCTGTGGCGATGGCACGTCCGAAGCCGGAGGAGGCCCCCGTGATCAGCCAGACGCGGCCCGGCGCATGGTCGCGGGCGGCTGCCGCCTCGTGTGCTTCATGTGCGGTGCTCATATCCAACTCCTGTGATCCACAGTGGTGTTGCGGTGAGTCAGTTATGTCATCCGGCTCCCGTGGCGGTCCAAGACAGAGACTCGTCGGATCTATAAGCGCGCTTTATGATCGCTGCATGGAGCTGCGTCAGCTGCACTACCTCACCGTGATCGCCGAAGAGGAGAACCTGGGACGGGCCGCCAGGCGGCTGTTCGTCAGTCAGCCGGCCCTGTCGTACGCGCTCAAGAGCCTCGAGTCCGAGCTGGGGGTGCGGCTCTTCGACCGTCACGCCGGTGGCGTTTCGGCCACCGCAGCGGGCCGCGACGTGATCTCCGAGGCACTGCTCACGGTGCGTCAGTCCGAGCGCGTGACGGCTGCCGCCGAGCGGCACACCCGAGCGGAGACCGGCGTACTGCGGGTGGGTTTCGAGGCGAGTGGCGCGGGCGAACTGACCACCCGGGCACGGGCGGAGTTCTCCCGGCGCCACCCCGGCGTCCGGGTGGTGCCCAGACGCTACGACTGGGGGCAGGAGGCCGCCGCGCTCCGGGACGGTCTGACCGACGTAGCCTTCGTCTGGCTGCCCAACGATCTCACCGGCCTGCACAGTGAGCCGGTGCACACCGAGCCGCGGGTCGTGGGTCTGCCGGCCGGCCACGCGCTCGCGTCCCGATCCGGTGTCTCGGTGCTCGAGGTCGGGGACGAGCCGTTGCTGTGGACGGAGCGGGCTCCTCGGGAGTGGGTGGACTGGTGGGCCGTCAATCCCCGCCCGGACGGCTCGAGTCCACGATGGGGTCCGACCAACGACAACGTCGAGGAGATGCTGGAACAGGTGGCGGAGGGCGCCGCGATCTGCTTCGCTCCCCTGAGCATGGCGCGGTACTACGCACGGCCTGATCTCTCCTGGGTTCCGCTGACGGACGTGGAGCCGCTGCGCGTGGTGCTCGCCTGGGCGGCCGGCACGGACAACGAACTGGTCAGGGGTTTCGCCGGTGTGGTGCGGGAACTGGCCGCCCACCGGGCCGACGGGTGAATGACGTGGCACGAGGCCGGCGCCTCCGGAACGGCGGGGCAGGGCGGTTGCCCCCGCACCACGACTCGTGGTTCGGGGTACGGGGACGAGTCGAGGCGGGGCCATGCGGGGCTATACCGGTGCGATGTTCGGATATCTGGCGTTCGCCACGCTCTGCTGCCTTCCGGTCCCGGTGGCCTTCGTGGTGGCGTACACCGCCTGGAGCGAGGGGGAGGACTGGGCCTGGACAGCGCTCGTCTTCGCGCTGGCCGGCTCGGTCCTGATCGTTGCCACGGCTCACAGGTACGCACGGAATCAGCATCCCCGGATCACGCGCCGGGACCTTGTGAAGGAGGAGGGCTTCTCCTACGGGGAGGAGACCTTCGTGGTGTGGGCGCCCCGGTCCCCGAAGGGGTCTCCCGGGGCGCGGCTGGTCCGGGCGGACGTTCTGGAGGCGTCCCTCGCGCAGTACGGCCCCGAGGGCGGCGCGGGCTTCACGACGTACGGGGACGACCACACTCCTGACGAGTTCACACCGCTGGTACGCCTGAAGCTGCGGGTGCACGAGGCCCGTGAGGCCGGTGAGGCCGGTGAGGCCGGTGAGGCCGGTGAGGCCGGTGAGGCCGAAGGGACCAAAGGGACCGCCGATTCCGCCGGGTTCGAGCTGACGGACGACTGGCGGGTTCCGTCCGTCTGCCTCTCGGCCGTGACGGCCGGCCGCCTGGCCGTCCTCGTCGAGCCGGACGGTCCACGGACTCGCGCGAAGGTGACCCCGCTGTGGCCGGGGAGTGCCCTGTTGGCCGGCACACGGACCTGTCGGGTGGTCGACCTCGAAGGCCGGCTGAGCGATGCGACCCGGCGACCGGACCGGCTGCTGCGCCAGATGCGGATCTCGCGGTCGGCGGGAGGCATCGCGATGACCGGTGACACGGTCGATCTGCGACACCTGGACGCACCGACGGCGGCGCGGTACACGGCCGTGGCCGAGCGGGACCGCGCCTTCCCCGAGGCACGGGCACCGGTGACCGAACCGGGTGAGGAATCCCGGTGGCTCGTGGACAGCCTCCCGGGCGAGCGGGCGGCGTTCGGTCATGTCGGCCGGCGGTGGTCGCGCCGTGGTGGCGCCCTGGTCCGTGCCCGGTTCCTGGAGATGCACGCCACGTACACATTCCAGAACCACGGCCCGGTCCTCGACACGGTCATGCGCATCCAGCCGGCGGACGGCACACCGCGGTTCGACGCCGCCCGCCGGCTCACCGTGCCGATGAACTATCTCGCCGTCCTGCACCGCACCAGGGAGGTCGTCCTCGTGGCCCACCCGGACGACGGGTCGTACGCCGTCGACTGGGCCCGCACCAACCTCCTCGCCGGCACCACCGCGGCCGGGGTCATCGCGCCCGACGGCCGGGAACTCCCCCTGACGGGACGCCCTGACGTGATCTGGTCCCTGATGAACCTGCTGGCCGCCCACGGCGTCGCGAACCCGACTCCGGTCCTCGACCTCCGCCTGCCCCGGATGAGCGCACTGGCGAGGGTGGTCCTGGACACCGTGCCGGAGATGGCGTAGCGCCTCTCCGGAAGGCACCGGCTCCGCCAGGTCCGGCCAATCGGGGCATCAAAGAGACAGGTCCTGGGCCGGGCCCTCCTGACGGGCCGGCAGGCTGTCCATGAACGAGCTGACGGAGAACACCGCCTGACCGGGGCCGGGCGGACCGTAGCCGGGAGGCGAGCTGAGCCCGTACTCCTCCATCGTCGCGCGGTACGCCTCCAGCAGCCGGATGTGGTACTCCAGCGGCGCACCGTCCGGGTTGGTCCTGCCGAGCGGTGTCGTCGGTTCGGGGCACCAGGTGGTGAAGCGCGGGGTGATGCCGTGCGACATGAAGAACCGCAGGCCTTCGGTGGTGGAGTCGATCGCCTCCTTCACCGTGGTGAAGCCGAACGGCTCGGCCATCTCCACACCCGCGACGAAGTTGGGGATGACGTTGCGGGCGCCGAAGACGTCGGCGGAGTCCAGGATGCGGCGGTGCCATTCGTCGCGGCCGACGTAGCGTTCCTTGCCGGGGCAGTAGAGCTCGAACAGCCGACGGTCCCACACCTCGTAGTTGGGGTGGTAGATCTGCACGCCGTAGTCGTGGAAGCGCTGGACATCGGACTTGGGCAGGGCCTGGGCCACGACCTTGCCGATCCAGCGGCCGGGGAAGCGTTCCTCGATGGCCTTGGCGTACTGGCCGTAGAAGTCGGCCTCGTCGCGTCCGCCGATGTGGGAGGTGATGGCGCCGCCGGTGAGGGTGTAGGCCGTGGAGGTCTTCGCCGTGTCGTACCGGTCGATGATGGCCAGTGCCTCCAGGACCTCCTCCACGGGCTTCACTCCGGTGTACGGGCGTCCCGCCGCCTTGTGCTGGCGCCAGTTGTGGTTGATGTCGCAGTACTGGCACTCCTCCTTCGCGCCGAAGTACTGGCAGACGCGGAAGACCGTGAGGTAGACCAGGTATCCCCACTGGATGGTGGGCGCGACCTCCATGACCGACTTGCCGTTGCCGAGCGTGTGGCGGTAGTAGTCCGGCATCGGAGGCAGACCGACGTCGGAGATCCGCCGGCCGTCGAGGTACAGGCCGAGCACACCGTCGTCGTCGGCCGCCACGCGGTAGGGGGACGTCGGATTGACCCGCACCGAGACGACGGTGCGCCGCAGTTCGTACGGGCCGCCGGTGAGGACGATCTCCTCGGGCGGCCGGCGCAGCGCGGCCGCGCCGAGCTCGGGAAGGGTGCTGTGGTCGAAGGAGAAGATGAAGTACGACTTGGGCTTGACGTCACCGTCCTCGTTGTCGCTGAGCGCGGACTCGTCGAAGGCCAGGCCGCCGCGCAGCAGGTCCTCCTTGATGACGGCCTCCCGCGGTACGTGCGGGAACTGCTCCATGAGCCGCTCGATCAGTCGGGTGCGGCTCGTGTCGGTACTTCCGGGTTCGGTACGGCTGAGCATGTGCGGGCTCCTGGATCCGGTCGTCGAAGGTGATGCGGGCAAGCCGTCCTGTCCAACGAACCGGAGCCGTGAAGCGTTCGCGCTCCGGCCCGACGGAACGGCCGGAACCCACCGCGGAAACCCATGTGACCGGTGAGTAGGGTGTGGGGCCCGGGGGCCCGTCGGCCGTGCGGCCGTTCCGACGCCCCGGTGGTTGCCGCCGTCGGCCGCGGAACGGAAGTGCCTCATGCCCCGCACCATGTCCGTGTCTGACAGCATCGTGGTTCTCGCCGAACCCTCGTTCGTGTACGAGCGGTTGAGCGACCCCACGGCGATGGGGAGCTGGAGTCCGGAGAACAGGGGCGCGAAGGTGCTCGGCGAGCCTCGGGGCACGTACGTCGGGATGGTCTTCGAGGGCCGCAACAAGCGTGGGGCCATGCGCTGGACCACCCGGTGCACGGTGACGGCGGCCGATCCGGGTGAACGGTTCGCCTTCCGCGTCCACGCCATCGGGGCCGGGCGGCCGCGGCTGCCGGGAGCGATAGCCACCTGGGAGTACCGCTTCGAGGCCGTGGACGGCGGCACCAGGGTCACCGAGATCTGGACCGACGACCGCCGCGCCTGGCCCGACTTCTTGGCCAACGCCTTCGACCGGGCGGCGACCCGGGGGCACACCTTCGCCGAGTTCCAGCGAGGCAACATCCGCACCACGCTCCAGCGCCTGAAGGCTGCGCTGGAGGCACCGGTGGACGACGAGGCCCCCCGGGCATGACGCGATGGCGGTCCCTCACCCCACCCAGTGCGCGGGGCGCACGAGCGAGGGAGGAAGCCGGGTGTTGCCGTCCCCCTTGGCGGCGTTGAGCTGGGACTGCGTCAGGAAGAGCGCACCGGTCAGGTCGGCGCCCGACAGGTCCGCGTCCCGGAAGTCGGCACCGATGAGATCGGCGAGGCGCAGGTCGGCGCCGGAGAGGTCCGCCGCGATGAGGTAGGCGCCGCGCAGATCGGCGCCACGCAGATCGGCTCCCCCGAGACGGGCGGCGATCAGATCCGCTCCGCGGTGGCTGCGCTTCTTCTTGCGGGGCGCGCTGGCGCGCACGAGTTCGCTGGTGCGCGCCAGCAGGCCGGCGACCTCGTCCCGGTGCGCTGCCACGTCCAGGCCGGCGTAGGCGTCGGCATCGAGGTGGGTGAGGCGTTCGGTCGCCTCCAGGGTGCTCCGGATCTCGCCGTGGAGGGAGCGCGCCGGTGCCAGGGTCGCCGCCTCCGTGAGGTACCAGAGGAGTTCGTGGAGCTGTCGCATGACCGGGAAGACCTGGAACATCTGCTGGGCGCTCTCCGGTGCCGTACGCCAGTCCCGGCCGCCGAAGGTCTCCCCCGACACCTTCTGGCCCGCCCCGAAGCAGTCGTACACGGTGCAGCCGGCGAAGCCCTCGGTGCGCAGCCGGGTGTGGATGCCGCAGCGGAAGTCGTCCTGCAGGTTGCGGCAGGGTTTGCCGGCGTCCTTGTTGATGGCGAAGTCCGCTGACCGGGTGAGGGTCAGCGCGACGCAGCACAGTCCGGAGCAGTTCCCGCAGTCGGCGCGCAGAGCGGCACGGCCGGCGCCCTCCGCACGGTCGGCGCCGGGGACTCGGTCGTTGTCGGGCACGGTACGTGGGGTCCTTCGGTGTGCGTGGTCCATGAGCGGTCGAGCCTACCGAGTTTCGGCGTGCCCCTGCCACGAGGTTCCCGCACCGGACGGCGCCCCGGCGCCCGGCTGCCCCGGACCGGGACCGCCCATGCCGCCCGGCGACACCGCGGACCATAATGATGGGTAATACATCTTTTGGGAGGTGGCCACCATCGTGGCGAACGCACCAGTCGACAGCATTCCGGCCCAGCGGGTGCTGACCGATCCGGCGGGCCTGACCCGGTACCAGCACGACGAGGCCGAGTGGGCCCCGTACGGGACTCCACTGGCCGTGGTGCGCCCGCAGAACACCGAAGAGGTGCGGGACGTCGTGCGCCACTGCATCACCCATCGCATCCCGTTGGTTCCGCGCGGTGCGGGCACCGGGCTGTCCGGGGGCGCGAACGCCGTCGACGGTGCGATCGTCCTCTCCTTCGAGGACATGAACCGCATCGTCACCATCGACGGCGCGGAGCGGCTGGCCGTCGTCCAGCCCGGTGTGGTCAACGACGATCTGCGCGCGGCGAGCGCTGAGCACGGGCTGTGGTACCCGCCGGATCCGGCCAGCTCGCCCTGGTCCACCATCGGCGGGAACGTCGCGACCAACGCCGGGGGCATGTGCTGCGTCAAGTACGGCGTGACGCGCGACTACGTGCTGGGTCTGGAGGTCGTCACCGGACTCGGCGAAGTCGTCTCGCTCGGGCGCAGGACCGCGAAGGGCGTGGCGGGGTACGACCTGGCCGGACTGATGGTGGGTTCCGAGGGCACACTCGGAGTCATCACGGAGATCACGGTACGACTGCGACCGGCGCGGCTCCAGGAGCGGACGGTGGCGGGGTACTTCTCGTCCGTCGTCGCCGCCGGTGAGGCGGTGAGCGCCGTGACCGCGTCCGGTGTCATCCCCTCAGCGCTCGAACTCGTCGACCGCCACTGTCTGGCCGCGGTCGACGCCTGGAAGAAGATGGGTCTCTCCGCGGACGCCGACGTGGTGCTGCTCGGTCGCGTCGACACCCCCGGCGCCGAGGGTGACGCCGAGGCCGAACTGGTGCGTGACTGCTTCGACCGCGCCGGGGCCACCTGGGCCGCGGTCTCCACGGACCAGCAGGAGGCGGACGCGCTGTTCCAGGCCCGGCGGCTGGCCTATCCGGCGCTGGAGCGACTCGGTCCGGTGCTGACCGAGGACGTCTGCGTGCCCCGTACCGCGGTGCCGGAGATGCTGGCCCGGATCGAGCGGACGGCGGCCAGGCACGACATCCTCGTGGCCAACATCGCGCACGCGGGAGACGGCAACCTCCATCCGCTGATCATCACGCCGCCCGGGGACGAAGCCGCACGCGCACGTGCCCAGCTCGCGTTCGAGGACATCCTGGACGACGCGATCGCGCTCGGCGGCACGGTCACGGGTGAACACGGGGTGGGGCTGCTGAAGATGCGCGGCATGAACAAGGAACTGGGCCCGGCCGTGATCGGGATGCACCACGCGGTGAAGGCGGCGCTCGATCCGCACGGCATCCTCAACCCGGGCAAGGTGCTCGGGAGCGCCTGACCCGGTTGTCAGTGGGGCGGCGCACACTGGCACCTCTGCGGCACGGTGAAGAGGAGTCGGATGAGCGCCGAGGAAGAGACCGGTTTCGAACCCGCGACCGGGGACGGCCCGCCGTCCTCGGCGCCGGCCGAGCAGCGGGCCGCCTCGGTGGGCACCGCTTTCGCCGGGATGCTGCAGATCCGGCGCCTGACGAACACCGGGCACTCCGAGCCCGAGGCGGTTCCCGCGGCGTGGGAACTGCACAGGACGGTACGGGCCGTTGCCCTGGCCCTGGAGGCATCGGGTCTGTCCGCGTCCGCCGTTGACGCGTCGGGCCGGCGCACGGCGACGGGCTTCCGGGTGGTGGCGGGCGACTCACCGGGCACCGTACGGGTCGAGTGGCTCGGTCCGCCGGGCAGTGGCGCGGCACACGAGGAGGAGGGCGAGCTGACCCGGTGTGCTGCGGTACTGCGGGAGTTGGGCTGGACCGCCCTGCTGTACCGCGGGCCGCGCCGCCGCCGGTTCCTGGAGGTCGAACCCCCGGCGGGTACGGCTCGGCCGGACAGTCGATAGGAGGCGTGCCGCTGCCGTCGCCGAGGGACGTTGTCGGACCCATGAGGGATGCTTGTGGGTCCGACACCTCTGACCTGGAGATGCTGAGATGCGCAATGACGAACTCGCCGCGGCGCAGGCGTACGTCCGTTTACTGGAGGCGACGCGGGCGGCGCTCTCCGATCCGGACGACGCCCCGCTCTACATGCCGTTGCTCGCCTCACCGATCGAGGAGGCGGACGGCGCACTGCGGCGGGCGGGACTCTCGGGCAATGAATCCCGTTTCTTCGACCTCGTACGCTCGCTCCAGCCCAGCATGTCGGACAGCGGGCACTGAACCGCGCCGACCGGAACACGGCCGCACGGCAGGCCGGTCCCCCGCGACCGCCCCTCGTCGCGGCAGGCGCGCAGCGGCCGCCTCGCAGGCTTCCGGGAAGCCGTCCACCGCACTTCGACGGGCCCGCCCCACCCCTGGTCCCCGGGGCGGGCAGGGCCCGTCTTCGGCCGGGACGCCCCGATCCGTGGTGAATTGATTCAACCCCGTTCCATCCTGGATGAAGAGCACCTGACCGCTTGACTAGTGAGCGTCGCCATACCTAGCGTACGTTCGGATGAAACGATTCACTTCATTCTGACGATCACGGTCGTCGGATGACTCTGCTTACGAGGTGTTCATGTCTGATGTGTCGGCCGTCAAGGCAGTCCTGAAGTCCCAGGTGATCGAGACCCCGTCGTGGGGCTACGGCAATTCCGGGACCCGGTTCAAGGTGTTCGCGCAGCCGGGGGTGCCACGCGACCCGTTCGAGAAGATGGAGGACGCCGCGCAGGTGCACGCTTTCACCGGCGTGGCCCCGAAGGTGTCGTTGCACATCCCCTGGGACAAGGTCGCGGACTACGCCGCCCTGACCCGGCACGCCGAGGGGCTCGGGCTGCGGATCGGCGCCATCAACTCCAATGTCTTCCAGGACGACGACTACAAGCTGGGCTCGGTCACCCACCCGGACGCGGCTGTACGGCGCAAGGCGACGGACCATCTGCTGGAGTGCGTCGACGTCATGGACGAGACGGGGTCACCCGATCTCAAGCTGTGGTTCTCCGACGGCACGAACTACCCGGGGCAGGATGACATCGTTGCCCGTCAGGACCGGCTGAGCGAGGCACTGGCAGAGGTGTACGAGCGTCTCGGCGACGACCAGCGGATGCTTCTGGAGTACAAGCTCTTCGAGCCGGCCTTCTACACGACGGACGTGCCGGACTGGGGCACGGCGTACGCACACTGCCTCAAGCTCGGCCCGAAGGCCCAGGTCGTCGTGGACACCGGGCACCACGCCCCCGGTACGAACATCGAGTTCATCGTGGCCCTGCTGCTCCGGGAAGGGCGGCTCGGCGCCTTCGACTTCAACTCCCGCTTCTACGCCGACGACGATCTGATGGTCGGGGCCGCCGACCCCTTCCAGCTCTTCCGGATCATGCACGAGGTCGTCAAGAACGGCGGTCTCCGCTCCGAGACCAACGTCAACTTCATGCTCGACCAGTGCCACAACATCGAGGCGAAGATCCCTGCGGTGATCCGGTCGGTCTCCAATGTGCAGGAGGCCACCGCCAAGGCACTGCTGGTCGACACGGCCGCGCTCGTCGTCGCGCAGACGTCGGGTGACGTGCTCGCATCGAACGCCGTGCTGATGGACGCCTACAACACCGACGTCCGGCCGCTGCTGGCCGAGGTGCGGGAGGAACAGGGCCTGGCAGGCGACCCGTTCGCCGCCTACCTCGCCTCCGGCAACCAGGAGCGCATCGCCGCCGACCGGGTCGGCGGCACCCAGGCCGGCTGGGGCGCCTGACCCCGGTCGCGCCCGTACGCCGCTGTCCGTCGACCACGCACTTCTCGTCCCGAAGGAATTGTCATGACGTCCCCGACGCACGCCGAAGTCGCCGCGCTCCTGGAGCGCGCGCACCGGATCGGATCCGACCCCCGCAACACCAACTACGCAGGCGGCAACACCTCCGTGAAGGCCTCCGGCGCCGACCCGGTCAGCGGCGGCGAGACCGAACTCCTCTGGGTCAAGGGCTCCGGGGGTGACCTCGGCACCCTCGCGGAGGAGGGCCTCGCCGTGCTGCGCCTGGACCGGGTCCGCGCCCTCAAGGACGTGTACCCGGGAGTGGAGCGCGAGGACGAGATGGTGGCGGCCTTCGACTACTGCCTGCACGGCAGGGGCGGCGCCGCACCGTCGATCGACACCGCCATGCACGCCCTGGTCGAGGCGGCGCACGTCGACCACCTGCATCCGGATTCGGGGATCGCCCTGGCGTGCGCGGCCGACGGGGAGAAGCTGACCGCTGAATGCTTCGGTGACAAGGTGGCCTGGGTGGGCTGGCGCCGGCCGGGCTTCCAGCTCGGGCTGGACATCGCCGCCGTCAAGGAGGCCAACCCGCAGGCCGTCGGCGTCGTCCTGGGCGGTCACGGAATCACCGCCTGGGGCGAGACCTCGGACGAGTGCGAGCGGAACGCCCTGTGGATGATCCGTACGGCCGAGACCTTCCTCCAGGAACACGGCCGGCCCGAGCCGTTCGGAGCCGTGCTCCCCGGCCGGTCAGCGCTCTCCGGGCAGGAGCGCCGGGAGCGGGCGGCGGCGCTCGCCCCGGTGATCCGCGGACTGGCGTCCACCGACCGCCCCGTGGTCGGCCACTTCACCGACGCCGAACCGGTGCTGGACTTCCTCTCCCGGACCGAGCATCCGCGACTCGCCGCCCTGGGCACCTCCTGCCCGGATCACTTCCTCCGTACGAAGGTCAGCCCACTTGTGCTCGACCTTCCCGCGGACGCACCCGTCGTGGACGCCGTGGAACGGCTGAAGGCGCTGCACGGTGAATACCGCGAGGCGTATCGCGCGTACTACGAGCGGCACGCCGTCCCCGGCTCACCCGCCATGCGTGGCGCGGACCCCGCGATCGTGCTGGTGCCCGGAGTGGGGATGTTCTCCTTCGGCAAGGACAAGCAGACGGCCCGCGTCGCAGGGGAGTTCTACCTCAACGCCATCAATGTGATGCGTGGCGCCGAGGCCGTCTCCACGTATGCGCCGATCGAGGAGTCCGAGAAGTTCCGGATCGAGTACTGGGAGCTGGAGGAGGCCAAGCTGCGCCGGATGCCGAAGGCGAAGCCGCTGGCCACCCGGGTCGCTCTGGTGACCGGGGCGGGTTCGGGGATCGGGCGCGCCATCGCACACCGGCTGGTGGCCGAGGGTGCCTGTGTGGTCGTGGCGGACCTGAACGCCGAGAACGCGGCCGCGGTCGCGGAGGACCTCGGCGGACCGGACCGGGCCGTGGCCGTCACCGTCGATGTCACGAGCGAGGAGCAGATCGCGGAGGCGTTCGCAGCCGCCGTGCTGGCGTTCGGCGGGGTGGACCTCGTCGTGAACAACGCGGGCATCTCCATCTCCAAGCCCCTGCTGGAGACGACGGCGCGTGACTGGGATCTTCAGCACGACATCATGGCGCGCGGGTCGTTCCTGGTGGCGCGCGAGGCAGCCCGGGTCATGCAGGCGCAGGACCTCGGCGGAGACATCATCTACATCGCTTCCAAGAACGCCGTGTTCGCCGGACCCAACAACATCGCGTACTCGGCGACCAAGGCCGACCAGGCCCATCAGGTACGGCTGCTGGCAGCCGAGCTCGGCGAGCACGGCATCCGCGTCAACGGCATCAACCCGGACGGCGTGGTGCGGGGTTCGGGGATCTTCGCCGCGGGCTGGGGCGCGCAGCGGGCGGCGACGTACGGCATCGAGGAGGAGAAGCTCGGTGAGTTCTACGCCCAGCGGACGCTGCTCAAGCGCGAGGTGCTGCCCGAACACGTCGCCAACGCCGTGTTCGCTCTGACCGGCGGCGACCTCACCCACACCACCGGTCTGCACATTCCGGTCGACGCCGGCGTGGCTGCCGCCTTCCTGCGATGACCGGGACACGATCCCCATGGCTGTGAACTCCATCGACACCGCGTCCGGCGAAGCCGTATTCGCCGCCGTGGACCTCGGCGCGACCAGCGGCCGGGTGATCACCGGCCGGGTCGGGCCGGGGACGCTCGAACTGAACGAGGCGCACCGGTTCGCCAACACACCGGTGCGCCTGCCGGACGGCCTGCGCTGGGACGTACTGGCCCTGTACCAGGGCATGCTGGACGGGCTTCGGGCCGCAGGGCGCTCGGGTCCGGTCGCCTCCGTAGGCGTCGACACCTGGGCGGTGGACTATGGGCTGCTGGATGCTGACGGCGCTCTGCTGGGACTGCCGTTCCACTACCGGGACGAGCGCAACGGCCGCGCGTCGGAGCGCCTGCCGGACGGGTGCGGTGTGCGGGAGCTGTACGCGGTCAGCGGATTGCAGCACCTGCCGTTCAACACGGTGTTCCAGCTCCTGGCACACCGGACGACGGCCCAGTGGGGAGCGGCCCGGACTCTGCTGCTCATGCCGGACCTGCTGGTGCACTGGCTGACCGGTTCGGTGGGCGCGGAGAGCACGAACGCGTCCACGACCGGTCTGCTCGACGCACGCAGCGGTGACTGGTCCCATGCGTTGATCCAGCAGTTGGGGCTGGATCGGTCACTCTTCCCGCCGCTGCGCGAGCCGGGCGATCCGGCGGGGACGCTGCTGCCGCACGTCGCCGATTTCACCGGTCTGCCTGCGGGCACTCCGGTGACGACGGTCGCCTCGCACGACACGGCGTCGGCGGTCGCGGCGGTCCCGGCCACGGAAGCGGATTTCGCGTACATCTCGTGCGGCACCTGGTCGCTGGCCGGGCTGGAACTGGATGCTCCGGTGCTCTCCGAGGAGTCCCGGGAGGCGAACTTCACCAATGAGCGCGGAGTGGACGGCACCGTCCGCTATCTCCGCAACATCATGGGGATGTGGCTGCTGGAGGAGTGCCGCAGGGTGTGGGACCGCGCGGGCATGTCCCTCGGCCTGGCGGGTCTGCTTGCCGACGCTGCCGCGTCGGAGCCGTTCGCCGCGGTGATCGACCCGGATGACGCGTCGTTCCTCGCGCCGGGTGACATGCCGGCCCGGATCGACGCGTATCTGCTGCGGACGGGGCAGATGCCGCCGCGGACGCCAGGCGGATACGTGCGCTGTGTGCTGGAGAGTCTGGCGCTGGCACACCGCAGGACGTTGCGCAGGGCAGCCGAACTCGCCGGGCGCGACCCGGTACGGATCCACCTGGTCGGCGGCGGTTCGCGCAACGAGCTGCTGTGCCAGTGGACGGCCGACGCGAGCGGCCTTCCGGTGACGGCGGGACCCGCCGAGGCGACGGCTCTCGGCAACATCCTGCTCCAGGCCCGCGCCCATGGCCTGGTGGGTGACCTCGCCGGTCTGCGGCGGCTGGTCGCCCGTACCCAGGAGCTGCGGCAGTACGAGCCGCAGGGGGGCCGTCGGGCCTGGGACCGCGCGGAGGCTCGGCTCGGGCCCTCGACCGGTTGCGTGGACGCGGGAGCGACGGCCGGGCCGAAGGGAAGGCAGGCCTGACCGTGCCCGGCCGGGACCGTGGGCGTCGGACCGCTGTCGCGGCGGAGTCCGGCGGCTGCCCGGCCGGGTCCCGGCGCGGTCGGAAGCCCTCGGCGCAGCAAGGTGCCGGCCTGCGCAGCAAGGGCCCCGCCTGTGCGGTGCCGGTCCCGCCGGCTCAGCCGGTCACCGCTGTGCCGGGACCCACGCCTGGAGCGAGACCTCGTCCGAGACCGAGCTCGCCGTCGCCCAGCGGTGCGAAGTGCCGTGCCACCTCCTCGTCGGTGACCTCTTCGAGTTCTGCCGGGCTCCATCGGGGGTTCCGGTCCTTGTCCACGATCTGGGCGCGCACGCCCTCGACCAGATCGGGCCAGGCGAAGGCGGCGGACGAGACGCGGAACTCCTGGTCCAGGACTGCCTCCAGGCTGTCGAGATGACGCGCGCGGCGAATGGCCGCGAGCGTCACCTTGAGCGCCGTGGGCGACTTGGCCAGGATCGTGGTCATGGCCTGCTTCGCAGCGGGCACCCCGCTGCCGTCCAGGCGCTCGATGATCTCCTCGACCGTGTCCGCCGCGTAGCAGGCGTCGATCCAGTCGCGGTGTCCGGTCAGCTCGCCACTGGGGGCGGTGCCCGCGAAACGCTCCGCAGTCCCGACGACGGCCTCGGGAGTGGTGCACGTGTCGAGCGCGGCGATGAGGGCGGGTACGTCCCCCGAGGGCACGAAGTGGTCGGCGAGGCCGCACGCGAGCGCGTCGTCCGCGCCGATCGCGTCGCCGGTGAGCGCCAGGTGTGTACCGAGTTCGCCGGGGGCGGCGCCGAGCAGGTAGGTGCCGCCGACGTCCGGGACGAACCCGATGCCGGTCTCGGGCATGGCGATGCGGGAGCGCTCCGTGACGATGCGGAGCGAGCCGTGGGCCGACACACCTACCCCGCCGCCCATCACGATGCCGTCCATGAGGGCGACGTACGGCTTGGGAAATCGGGCGATCCGGGCGTTGAGCCGGTACTCGTCACGCCAGAAGTCCAGTGAGGTCCCGCCGCCTGCCAGGGCGTCGTCGCGAATGGAGCGGATGTCGCCGCCCGCGCACAGTCCCCGCTCCCCCGCACCGGTGAGCAGAACGGCGACGACCGAGGCGTCCCGCTCCGCCGCGTCCAGCGCCTTCCCCATCTGCAGCACCATCGCGTGGTTCAGGGCGTTCAGGGCGCGCGGCCGGTTCAGCATGATGTGGCGGAGGCGTCCCTCGGTGTGCAGCAGGACGGAATCCTCGTGTTTCATGCGTGCGCTCCGGTCAGCCCCAGTGCCATATCGTCCGCCGGTCGCGGACGATCTTCCGCTCCCATTGTGCGCGGCGGCCCGGAGGTGCGGCAGGAGGGGTGGCGACAACGGAGACCCCGGCCGGAGCACCGTACGACGAGGTTTCCGCTGTGGCAGACGTACCGAACCCGCCAGACAATTGAGTCACGCCGTACGGCAGCCCCGCCGGACGATCCTCGGAGCAGGAATGACCGATCACGACCGGCCACCGTTCCCCGTCCCGCCCCGTCTGTTGGTCGAGAAGACTCACAACAGCGAGACGGCGACGGAGGAACGGCTTGCCTTGAACCGCACCGGCAGTTTCGAGTGGGACCTGGACGCCCGGACGCTGGACATCGACGAGGCGGGACTGCTGGTCTTCGGCCTGGATCCTGCCGTGTTCGACTCACGGCCCGAGTCCCTCATGGAGCGGCTCGAGCCGACGGAACGCATCCGCCTCGATGTGGCCATCGACGAGGCCATCAAGGGTGGGAGCGCCTCCTACAGCATCCACTTCCGGGTTCCGCTCGAGGACGACAGCGATCAGTGGACCCATGTCCAGGCACGGATCCTGCGCAGCGCGGACGGCCGGGCGCACCGGGTGATCGGTCTGGTGCGGGACGCGACGGCGGAAGTCACCCATTCGGCCTTCGTGCTGGAACTGGAAAAACGTCGTCAACGGCAGACCGACATAGTTGAGCGAACAACCAGTGCGTTGTCGCGCGCGGTGACCGTGGACGATGTGACGGCTGCGCTGACCGGACCGGGCGGACTGGCACGGCTGGGCGCCGACGGGCTCGCGCTCGGCCTGCTGGACAACACCACACTCAACGTCATCGCACTGAGCGGCGAGTCGCTGGAGGTCGTCGACGAGCTGGGCTCGGGCCGGCTCGACCGGGACTTCCCCCTGGCCGACACCGTCCTCAGCGAACGGCCGCGGTTCGTGAGCTCGCTGAGCGCGCTCACGCGGCGCTATCCGGTGCTGGAGCCGTTCGTGGGACAGCTCAAGTTCCAGGCTGCGGCCTATCTGCCCCTCATCGCCCAGGCCCGCACGCTGGGCGGGCTCGCACTCTTCTACCGCGAACGCACCGCCTTCACCGCCGACGAACGCAACCTGTGCCTGGGGCTGGCCGCGATCGTCGCCCAGTCCCTCCAGCGGGCCACTCTCTTCGACGAGGAACGCGAATTCGCCACGGGGCTCCAGTCCGCGATGCTGCCCCGCCGGATCCAGGACATCGAGGGCGGCGAGATCGCCGTCCGTTACCACGCGGCGTGGAGCGGCCGCCAGGTCGGCGGTGACTGGTACGACGTGATCGCGCTCCCCAAGGACCGCTTCGGCATCGTGGTCGGTGACGTGCAGGGCCACGACACGCACGCGGCGGCGATCATGGGCCAGCTGCGCATCGCTCTTCGTGCGTACGCGGCCGAGGGGCATCCGCCCTCGACGGTGCTGGCCCGGGCCTCACGGTTCCTCGCCGAGCTGGACACGGACCGGTTCGCCACCTGCACGTACGCCCAGGTCGATCTGGGCACCGGCACCGTACGGGTGGTTCGGGCCGGCCACTTCGGTCCGCTGATCCGGCACATGGACGGCCGCGTCGGCACCCCGCAGGTGCGCGGCGGCATCCCGCTGGGAATCGCCACCGACTTCGGCGACGAAGAGTTCCCGGAGACCCGGCTGGATCTGGTCCCGGGCGAGACGCTCGTCCTGTACACCGACGGGCTGGTGGAGGAGCCGGGCGCCGACATCGACGCGGGGGTGCACACGCTCATCAACGAGGTCAGCGCGGGACCGGCGAGTGCCGAAGCGCTGGCCGATCATCTGTCGGACCGGCTGTGGGAGCGCTGGGGCTCGGGCGACGACGTCGCGTTGCTGGTGCTTCGGCGCAGCCCCGACCCGGGGTCACCACGGGCGCCCCGGTTGCATCAGTACATCCACCAGGCCGATCCCGAGGGCCTCTCCGACGCGCGGACGATCGTGCGTCAGGCCCTCACCGACTGGGACATGGCCGAACTCGCGGACGACGCCGAGCTGGTGACCGGTGAACTGCTGGTGAATGTGCTGCTGCACACGGAGGGCGGCGCAGTGCTCACCCTGGAGGTGCTTCCCGAACCGGTGCGCCGGGTCCGGCTGTCGGTGCAGGACCGCTCCAGCGCATGGCCCCGGCGCCGCACACCCGGCGAAACCGCGACCTCGGGCCGGGGGCTGCTGCTCCTGGACGCCGTCGCCACCCGCTGGGGCATCGAGCCCCGTGGCGAGGGCAAGGCCGTCTGGTGCGAGATCGGTCCGGCTGCGCCGCCCGCGTCAGCCCCGGCCCCCAAGGGCTCAGCGGAGGACGTCGAGCCCGCAGGACCGCCTGTCGTCCGAGCCGGCTCGGACCTTCCCGGCGACGACCGTCCGGAACGTACCGGATCCGCGGGCGGAAGGCGCTGAGCGGACAGCACCGAGGGGCGTGCCGTGTCCCGCAGGACACGG
>NZ_JBEOVJ010000082.1:0-37206 GCF_040295435.1 Streptomyces sp. NPDC002809 | reverse complement strand
GACCGAGAGCTTGTCGTACCTCGTCGCGACAGCACGGTGCCTCTTCAGGCGGTTGATCCCGCACTCGACCGCGTGACGATCACGGTAATCGGCCGGATCGAATCGCGGAGGCCGACCACCCCGCGAACCAAGCTTTCGACGATTGTGAGCCTGATCGGCCTTGTCCGGGATGGTGCATCTGATGCCGCGCCGACGCAGGTAGGCACGGTTCCTACGGGAGGCGTACGCCCTGTCGGCCCGCACGCGGATCGGTCGGACGCGCGGCCGGCCCGGCCCGATCCTGGGCACGCGGACCTTCTCCAGCACGACTTCGAACTGCGGCGAGTCCCCACGCTGCCCTGCCGTCACCACCATCGACATGGGCTTCTGACCTTGCTCGACGGCCAAGTGCAGCTTGGTGGTGAACCCGCCGCGCGAACGCCCCAGACCGTGATCATCAGGCTCGGTGAAGATGCCACCCGGCGGTTCCTTCTGCAGATCACCCTGCTTCCGCGCCCCGGCCGCGTGCTGGTGGGCACGGCACACAGTGGAGTCGACGCTGAGCTCCCATACGATCGCGCCTTTCGCGTCAGCCAGGGACTGAAGCCGGGTAAGGATCCGCTGCCAGGTACCGTCCCGCTGCCACCGGCGAAACAGGTCATAGATCCGGCCCCACGGCCCGTACTCGGCGGGGACGTCCCGCCACGGAACACCGGTCCGAACACGGAACCGTATGCCGTCGATCAGCTGCCGCCGAGGCCAGACCGGTGGCCGCCCGACCCTGGCACCATTCGGCAACAACGGCTCCAGCACTGCCCACTGCCCGTCCGTCAGATCTCCCCGCCCCATGAACCGTGATCATTCACAGCCCAAGATCTACTTTCGATACACGGCCTAGCACGGGCCCCCAACGGCCCAGTTCTGTCATACCTGCACCGCTGCATCGAGCGCCGGGCTCTGGGCCCCCGTGCTCCTTCCTTCTCGTTGTAAGAATGGGCGACCGGGCCCCGGGCCATGCGACGGCCTTGCTGGTCTCGTGCGTGGCCCGAGGCTGGTGAGTGCGGACTCTCGGCTGCGGCAAAGATCGTGGGGCGCGCTGGCGGATTCAGCCGGCCAGCATCGGCTACTCCCACCCGTGCTCGGTGAGCGCTCCGTCACCTTCCAGGTAGGCGAGGAGCCCCTTCTCCGGGTACTCGATGATGTCCTCGGGCAGTTCGTGGACGCTGAACCACTCCAGCCCGAGGCACTTCTCTGGTTCCCGGTTGACGGGCTCTCCGCTCCACTGGGTGGCTTCGAAGAAGAAGCCGATTCTTTCGACTTCAGCGCTCTGCCGGTGGTGCACGACGTGCACCATCCGCAGGTGCGCGGGGTCGACCGTCACGCCGGTCTCCTCCTGCAGTTCGCGGGCGGCCCCGACGCGCAAGGGCTCGCCCTGGTCGAGCTTGCCCGAGGGCATGTGCCATCGGCCGTAGCCGTAGGGTCCGCCGCGCTGGGAGAACAGCAGTTTGTCGCCTGCGCGCAGGATGACGTGAGTGTCGATGACGGGTTCTGCGAGTAGTTCCGGTGTCATGGTCCCTGGGATGTTGTCGTCGTCGGTGAGCCCGTCGACGCTATCGAGGAACCGGACACGGCGTCGGCGATTGCGGCCGCAACCTCCGATGGGGTGGCTTCGCCGGTATTCACCACGAGCACCTTCACGTTGGCCGTCATCAGGGTCTGGGCTGCAGCTTCGTAGAGGACGAGCTCGCGGCGGGGCGCGGTCGGATCGCGGTGGAATCGGTTGTGCGGGCCGCGCGCGGCAATCCGTGCGGCAATGAGACCAGGGCCCGCTGTCAGGATGACCGCCAGGTCCGGCATCAGTACGTTCGCGTTCAGGTCCAGCAGGAACTTCAGTGGTACGCCGTCGAGTTGCTGCATGACGAGCGTCGAGGCGAGGTACCGGTCGGTGATGACGGTGTCGCCGGCAGCCAGTCGGGGCCTGATCTCGTGCTCGACGTGCTCGTACCGGTCGGCTGCGACCAGGCAGGCCAGGGCGTACCCCCGGATGTGACTGAAGTGCGCGCTGATGAAGCTGCCGAGCTCGCTGGTGGTGGGCTCCACGGTCCGGTGCACGGGAACACCCCGGCCGGCCAGCTCGGCGTGCAGCGCCGCAATAGTGGTGGACTTTCCGACCCCGCTGGGGCCGTCGACCGTGATGAACGCCCCGCGTCCCGTCATCACGCTGCAGCTCCTTGCGTGGCCTGGTTGCGCTGGTGCTGCTCGCGGGTGAGCGTGGCGAGGGTGGAGCGGACCCGGGCCAGGGGGACATCGCCGAACTGAATGTCCACCGAGAAGTTGAACTCGTCGCGTTGGCGCATGGTCTCGTCGGCGCCGTCGCTGGTGAGGTCGACGTCCCCGTAGGCCAGCAGAGCGTCAGGGCTGTGGCCGGCGTCTGTGAGGGTCGTCCAGATGGGAGTGCCGGGATAGGGCCGGAACTCGAACACGCTGGCGCGTATGTCTCCCGGGCTGTTGTCGGCCAAGGCCCAGAGATTTCGGATGTGGCGGACAGTCGCCTCGATGTCATCGTGGGACTCGCCGGGGAAGCCGAGGATGAAGTAGCCCTTCACGCCGATGCCGTGCTTGACCAGGCGGTGGGCGACGCGTTCGGTCATCTCGGCGTCGATCCGCTTGTCCATGGCCTTGAGGATGCGGTCGCTGCCGGACTCGATGCCGAGAGCGACTTCGCGCAGGCCGTTCTGGACCAAGCGGTCGAGCTCGCTGTCGCTGAGCCGGTTCAGGACGTTGATTCGACCGGTGGCGTCCCACACGTAGCGCTCGCCGATCCGGTTCTGGGTGAAGGCGGCCATCTGTTCGTCGATAACCCGGCCCGCGCCGAGGAACAGGTCGTCGACGAAGCGGAAGGCCGTCACGCCGTACTCGGCGTGCAGCTGGTCGAGCTCGCCGATGATGTTCTCGGGAGAGCGCACGCGGATGCTGAGGTCCGGGTTGGCGCTGACCGCGGCGCCGCAGAAGGTGCAGTTGTACGGGCAGCCGCGGCTACCGACGATGTTTGCCTCCCTATGGCCGGTACGGGCGGCGTTCTTCAGCAGGTCCGTGCCACGGTTCCGGGCCAGGCGGCGGTCCGTCTCCGTCGGCGCGGCCTGGTAGGGGTCCTGCGGGAGGAAGGCGCGGTTCACATACGGCAGGGCGTTGATGTCCGGACCGAGCATCTGCGGGTTCGGCTTCCCAGACGGGATGCCGGCGGCCCGGGTGCCGAGCAGCGGGTCACGCCAGAGCACGCCGGGCAGTTCACGGCGGCGCTGCTCGTCCTCCAGGAGCGCCGCGACGCGAAGCTCTCCCTCGCCGAGTACGAGGGTCCGTAGGTTGGCCATGCGGGGGTCGGCCAGGATGCGGTCAGGCATGGCCTTGGCGTGGTGTCCGCCGACCATCAGGGCGATGTCGGGGGCGAGGTGGGCCGCGATGCGTGCGGACATCTCGTAGGTGGGGGCGAGCAGGTTCATGGCCGCCCACCGGGGCCGGGCCGCGTTGACGAGTTCGGCGGTCTCGACGATGCCCAGCCCGTGCGCCTCCGCGTCGAGCACCGCCACGTTGAAGCCGGCCCGCTGGGAGTACGTGGCGATGTACGCCATGCCCAGCACCGGCAGGGTGTAGTCGTTCGTGCGGGGGCGCTGGCCGTAGTCGCGCAGCGGCGCGTTCACGAAGATGGCATCGAGGGCGCGTGTCGGGTCAGCGCCGGAAAGAAGGGGTAACGGCTGCATCGATCCTCCAGTTCAGCGGGCATGGGAGCCCCAGGTGAGCGTGGAAAGGGTCAGGGTGTGCAGGGCAGTGCGGTCAGAGCCGGCCATGCCGGTCCACATCGGGCCGAACGCCTTGTCCTTCTTGTCCGGCCAGTCATGAGTGGGCGCGATCTGCGCGGCCCAGGTGCGCACGGCGAGGTCGTCGTGCGGGTAGATGCTGAAGTCGCCGGTGAAGTCCGTTGCGGCTGCCGCTGCGGTCCACGGGCCGATTCGGGGAATAGTGGTGAGCGCGGCCGCGAGATCCTGCGCGTTCAGAGTGAGCCAGTCGGCGGCGTGCTTTTCGTAGTGCTCAGCGGCCGCTCGCAGCGCGCTGCGGTGGAACTTCGCTCCGATGCTCTCGAACTGCTCGTCCTGCAGGGCGAGGACTTCCTTGGGTGTGGGAGCGGTGGCGACGGCGGTTCCGTAGGCCTTGCACCATGCCCGGTAGAGCTTGCGGGCCTGCCCGGCGCGGACCACCTGGCGCAGAATCGCCGTGGTGATCGCATCCCAGAGCCACGGGTTGGCGAGGCGCTGGGAGACGCCAAGCGCGTCGAGGCCGACCCTGAGGCCGGCTTCAACGGTCTCAGGAAGGCACGCGGGATCAGTGGTAACGAACCTTGGCTTCACGTCCTCGGTTCCTTCCACACAGACCGTGTGCAGGCCGTTTCGATCCCACGACAGGACCCAGATGCCGGTCGCGGTGCGTACGGCTCGCGCGCGGCCACCGGCCTCGGTCTCGACCCAGGCGGGGTGATCGGTCGTCAGGACGGTCATGGTGGTGCTCCTCGTGTTGTGCGGTTGTTGCGCCGTAGCCTCTCGCGTCACGCGCAATCGGTGTGCGCGGCTGCGGAAAGCCGAGCGGTATCGCTTAGGGCCAGGGCCTCCGGCCTACTCGCTACGGGTCAGTTCGACGGCGTCAGGGATACCGAGGTCGATCATGGTTTTGGTATTGGTGACTACACCCACCGTGTGGTGGCGGGCGTAGTCGGCGAGAGCGAGGGCCAGCTTCGGCTCCGAGGCCGTGTCCCGTACGGATGCGGTCAGGTAGCGCAGTAGCTCGGGAGTGAGCCGGGCGCGCCCCTGGAGCAGGCGAAGGCTGTCTGGCCCATGCTCGTCAACCAGTAGCGCAGCGTGGACTGGATCAGGCTTCTCGACCAGCGCCGCCATGGTGCGATCCGGTCCTGTGCCGGCACAGATAATCACCCCGTGGCTGCTGGCACCTTGCAGAGTGAACGGTCCCGCGAGAACTGCCGGGGCGCCCCGGGGCGTGGTGGCCATGAGTTCGGAGAGGGCTGTGTGGCTGGGGTCGACGTTGTCAGCGAAGGCCAGACAGATGTCCCCGGTGTTCAGGTGTTCGGCACCGTTCAGCGCGGAGGTGATGTCGGCGTAGCGGCCGTGCTGGGCAATGAAGTCGACCTGCATGAGGTCGGTCAGCGGGCGATGGCCGGCAGGCTGGTGCGCGAGCTGTCGGTATCGGGCCTGGGCGCCGGGGGCGAGGACCTGCCGGGTCCATTCGATGAGCGGGGCGTAGTAGGGGTGGTGCACAACTACGGCGCGATCAGCCCCCATCGTGGCTGCCTCCTCGAGCACGTGAAGTAGGCCGGGGCGCCCCTGGACCGGGCGGAGTTCCTTGGGCAGGAACGGGGACCAGTCTGCTACGCGGGTGCCGAGTCCTCCGGCTGCGACGACAACCGCAGTGGGCCGCTCATTCATCGGTGTTCCCCCTTGCTGAGTGGGTGGGCGCTACGGTCTGGGGATGCATACACGTGTGACGGGCGTCGTCATCGAGGACGGCGCGCTCCTGCTTCTCGACCAGGACACGGACAGCAAGCGGTCGTGGAGCCTGCCGGGAGGCAAGGTCGAGAACGGCGAGACTCTGGCCGAGGCCCTGGTTCGAGAGATGCGAGAGGAAACCGGCGTCGAGGTCGAGGTCGGGCGCTTGCTGTACCTGTGCGACAACGTCAAGGCTCATGTCGTTCACGTCACCTTCGAGGCCCGGCGGATCGGCGGGCAGATCGGGGCCGTCACCGAGGGCGCGGATACACGCCCGATCCGGCAGGTCGCGTTCGTCAAGCTCGACGACCTGCCCGGCTTGGGTTTCAGCGAGACGTTCGTGAAGCTCTGTCAGGAGAACTTTCCTGGGGCCGGCTCGTACATGGGCCCCAAGTCCGCGATCGGCCTATGAGCTCGGCTCGGCCGCCGTCAGTGCGGTGACCAAACGACGGTCCAGTTCGCCCAGTGAGCGGGCTGGACCGGCGAGGTCATCAATCCAGCCGTTGAGGCGGTGCGCCAGCTCCCAGGCGCCGAGCCCGGTCGCCTGAGTGGTGTCGGGGTCGCGGACAAGGCGGATACCGACGCCGCGCGAGGAGCCCAGCAGATACCGCGACCGCTCCGCCTGGATCGCCGCCCTGGTGCCCGGGGTGTTCCATGCCGCACCGAACAGGAAGCGCTGCTCGGGACGCTCTGCGCCCTGGGCGGGGCCGTCGCTGCACCAGACCTGGAGGTTCCCCACCAGGTGGTGGACCTGACCGGCACCGAGGCCTGGCTCGACGACACAGGATGCGTCCCCTATCGCGTAGTCGCAGTTGCGCGCCGGCGGCGCTCCGAGACTGGCTTCCAGCGCTGCTGCTCGTGTGGGCAGACGTGCCCCCGACCATGCGGCCATGACAGCTGCTCCCACCCACGTGACCCAGTACGCCGGGTGCGCCTCGAAGCCAGGACTCACCCCCCATCGCCGCTCCTTGGCATCGAAGTGCAACCGGCCGCCACGTTCGTGCGGCATCGGGCACAGCAGGAGGTTCGTGCCGCACTGGGTATTCGGCATTCCGGCTACGTGCAGCATGGTCAGGAGGTCGGCCATTTCACCGTTGGTGACCAGCGTGTTCCGCCAGGACACACCAGCCATCGGGCAGTAGCCGAGCAGCGGTACCTTCTGCCCGGCTGCGGCTGGCCGCCCGGCCCGGCGCGGGCGTGCGACTGGTTCGTGCAACTCGTACAGGTCGTCTCCGGCCAGCCATTCGGCAGCAGTCGCGGTGACCTGCGGATCGAGTGTCTGCGCAGCGCGACCAAGGGTGTCGTTGGCGTGTTCGCTCACCAGTTCCGCTGTACGACAGTCCAGGCCGGCGATGAGTTCGCTCTTGTGCCTGTTGGTGGCAAATGTGGAGTCAGCGGCGATGGGGCTGCTGGGCCGCGGCTGCACCTTGGCCGGCAGGTCGACGTTCAGCAGGGCAGCGATTGGGCCCAGAGTCCCCGTGGGGTCCGTGACGTGCTGCTCGTACGAAACGATGGTGTGGGCGCGTCCCTTGAGGGCGCGGGCCAGCAGCAGCGCGTTCACAGCCATCAGACGCCCCAGCGCGACGGGTTCCTCGGGGTCGTCCTGCGGCAGCAGCAGTTCGAACTCGTCGCGCCACCGTGCAGAGCGTGCGGTAACTGCGACCTGGGCGTACCGCTCGCCGTAGCCCCAGCGCTTCCAGAGGCGTCCGCGGGCAAAACTGGAGGCCACCCCGACCGGAGCACGAGTGAGGACCAGCACGGGAGAGTACGGCAAGAGCGTGAGCGTGGTGTCCGTGGAGAAGAAGAGGTTCGTCTCCTTGACCAGGTGTCGCGGATGCCCATAGAGATCGCTCAGTGCACAGGCCAGGTGGTGCTGCTCCAGCTCACCGAGCCAGGCGCCCCCCGTCAGTTCGAGCGGAACGCGGTTGTGCGGGGACGTCGGGTGCTTTCTGCTGAGCTGCTGACGGAACGGTTCGTTGTGCTGGGGCATTTCTGCGCGCAACGAGTCGGACAACCAGTTCGACCCGACGCGCTCGAAGGTACCCAGGGCCAGCACTGGCGCCGTGTGCGCCAGGCTCTCAGCTTCGTTCTGTCCGTAGAGCGCGGCCACCCGCCTGGCAAGGACCGTGAGATCAGCTGTGAGCATTCATTCTCCAGGTGACTCGAAAATGCCAAGAGCTACATGGGCTTGATGGAGGCTGCGGTGACGACGAGAACAACGGCGATCAGGAACACCGCTAGTTGGCACACACGCCGGAACATGGGCTACTCAGCCTGCGTCCGTGCTCGCGTCTGCGATTTCGAACCCTGCGGACGTCGTCTCGGCAGCCAGCTTGTGGAGGTCGACGGGGGTCACGCCTTCGAGCTGGACAAGCTCGCGGGCGGCGTTGATCCACGCGTATTCCTTGTGGCCGAACGGCCGCTCGATCAGCCGTTTGCCGGGGCCGAGCTTCGGTGCGAGCGTTGACGGATCGTGCAGGACACCGGCTACACCCCACGGTCGCGCGTCCTTGACCAGCGCGGCGGTCCACCCCTGCCGGATGTGTGAGCACGCCGCGACGGACTCAAGTGCGCACGGGAGACAGACGGGGGGTGAGTCTGTCGTTTCCCCATCCGATATGACCTGACCAGGGTTGAGAGCACGCATGAGGAACAGGTGCCGTTCGCCCCAGGACTTCCAGTGCTCGTCAAACGTGCTGTTGCCGCAGACCTGGCACAGCAGGTGGGCCATCGCCTGGCGTTGCCGCATCGGGTGCACACCGGCGAGCGCTGGAGTCCCCTTCCCGCGCGCGACTGCTCGACGCACCCACAGGGCACCGTGCCGCCGGTCTGCGACTTCCAGCTCGTCGGTGTAGCTGATGCCCCACACCCCGCGGTAGGAGGCACGGATCACCTGGGGGCGGAACACCGTTTCATGGCTCCACGTGGCAATGAACGGGACGTGCAGGCTGCTCCAGTAGTACTGAACCCGGTCCCTGGCCGGAAGCACTCTGTCAGCCGTTGCTGGCATGTTCACGGTTCCTTCCGGGTGTCAGCTGTCCGTAGGCGATGAAGGCGCGCCGGTCGTGCAACCAGTGCAGGAAGCGCTCGTAGGCGTCGTCGGCGGTGGGCATGGCCTGGCGGCTGGTCGTCAGAATGCCGTCCACGAAGCCGGCTCCCGCGTGGCGGCAGGCCCGGTTGAACTCGGGCCGTATGTCGGTCGGCGTCGGGCCGCCGGGTGTTTGGTCGGTGAAGCGTTCGCGGTGCACACGCCAGTTCCGGCCCTCGGCGAACTCACCGAGGAGAGCGTGCTCGGCATCGACGTCGACGCCGGGCCCGGCCAGCACGTACGTGGAGACCCTGATGGGACGGTGCGGTGCGATCGTGGAGACGGCGCTCTCGAAGAAGCTGCGTCGCAGGGCTGCGAGTCTGCTGCCGGCACTCAACCGTCGACGCGGTACCTCGCGGTCGTAGTACGGCCAGTCGTCGTCGATCTCGTCGGCGGGGACGATCTCCAGCACAGCATCCTCCGGTGCAGCTCTGCACAGGGTGGGCCCCGGTGTCGGAGCCGTTTCGGGAACCGGCACCAGGGCGGGGGGGTCCGTGCTCGCCCACGTCCGGGGGGACGGCGTCGGCGAGCACGGAGTTCAGGGGGTCAATCCGAGTTGCGCCGCGAGGGCGGCGTGCGGTGTTGGCTCGGGGCGGCACGCGTCGAGGGCGTTCCGGAGGGGCTGGACAGGCACAAGGCGGTCGCTCGCGGACGGACGGAGCCAGTACGGCCCCGGGGGCGCGGCGCGGTTCAGGGAAGGCAGGGTGATCGTGTGGGGTGCACCGAGGCATACGGCGTACTCGTGGGGCTCCCAACGGGCGGAGGAACCGGGCGGAACCAGCCAGTACAGCCACTCGGCCTCGGGGTCCTCGATGACCGGCCCACAGCCGTTCTGCTGCTCATCCATGCGCGAAACGACCTCGCTGGCCTGCGGGCTGAAGCTGGTGATGACGACATCGAACAGGTTGCCGCCGAGACGCACGCGCGCATCGCGTCTGGCCTCGACCGCCAGAAGCGTCCGGATCACGTCGGCGAGGTCCGCCATGTCGGCGGCCGGCTCGCGAGCCGGTGCGCTGGACTCGACCAGGTGCTGCATCATCTCGACGGCGATCTGGGCCGGCGGCGCGGTCGAGGTAATCACGGCTGTACCGGGCCCGGGATGAGGCGTGCACGGACAGCCTTGCCACCGTGCTCGCGCAGGTGCCAGGAAAGAGCACCTCCGAGACGGCGCACGGTCCAGAGGCCGCAGCCGATCTCGCCAGCCTGAGCTTGCTCAAAGTGACGGAACTCGGGGATCGGGTCTTCGACATCGATCAGAAGGGCGTGATCTTCCGTGACGGCGAGCCGGAGGCGCAGGAGCTGCTCGTCATGCTGCGGGCCCGGATCGGCATGCGTGACGGCATTGCCGATGAGGATGCCGACGACCTGCGTGGCGGACTCACGGTTCCCCGGCCATCGGAGCATCGCCAGCCGGGTCCGGGCGTGTAAACGCGCCAGCTGCGCGGCACTGGATTCGAGCTGAAACACCCTGCCCCACTGGCGATCGACTGGGGAGCCCGGCAAGGAATCCGACGAAGGCGTCGCCCGCCTACCGAGCGGTAAGCAGTGATCCGCCGCACCGTCCGGGTGCGCTGGCGGCCGTGCGGTCTCGATGGACACAGGGACTCCCTGATTACGCGAATGGTTCGTACCGGCACTGTCAGCAAGGGCAAGTACGAGCCTGACGACGCTCACCTTCCAGACCTAGCCCCGTCTCTCCCTCGGAACGCGCACGCAGGTTGACGCCGAACCTCGTACTTTCCTCGGACTTACCTCGGTGCCGATAAGTACGTTGGTTCCAGGGCAACTTGTTGGAGGCGAGGCTCTACCGTCGACGCCAGTGACATGCAAAACGTGCAGGAGATGAGGGAGACCATGCCAACGCTGCTCCGGTACCTGCTTGACCAGCGTGAGCTCCGCGACCTCGCAGCGTTTCTGCCCTACTTCAAGAAGGCTGCGCGCGAGCTGGCGGAGTTCGAAGGGAACCCAGCCATCGCGACTCTCGCCCCGGCGAAGGCGACCTTCGAGGGCTGGTACTACGGCACCCGCAGACCCCAGCGGGAGGCCCGGAGGGTGTTGGTGCGCCTCCTGGGCTACAGCATCGACCAGCTGTGGACTGAAGTTGAGGCTGGCACGGTGCCGGAGCTTCCCTCACTGTTCGGCACGTCACGCGCAGAAGGTCCGGTCGAACCCGGCTTGGCCGTGCACGAGATGAAAAGGACGGGCGTAATGGCAGCACGACGCGCAATGGATTTCGCCCTGGGTGCGGAACGCAACCAGGTCGGCGACGAAGCTCTCGGCTTCCTCCAGGACGAGGTCGCCCGGATCGTGGAGCTGTACCCCCGCATCTCTCTGTCGGAGATCTGGGAGGACCTGGCCAACGCCCAGGAGGACACGTTCCGGATCCTCGAAGGTGGACGAGCCCGCCCGTCCCAGCTCAGGGACCTGCACTTCATGGCCACGGTGCTCACCTTCCTGATGGCGAAGGGCTCCCATGACATGGGTGAGTCCAAGGTCGCCCTGCAGCAGGCCCGCGTCGCCGCGTTCTGCGCGAAGGAGGCAGAGCACACGGGCCTGATGGCCGTGGTTGACGGGCTCAAGTCCCTCATCTCCTACTGGGCGGGCCGGCCCGACGACGCCCTGCACTACGCACGGCAGGGGGCGACCTACGCCCCCAACCAGAGGGGAACGGTCAGCGTCTGGCTCCCCGGACTCGAGGCCCGCGCCGCGGCGCTCCTCGGCGACGAAGGGGCCGTACGCGCAGCCAATCAGAGGGCGGAGTCGCTTCGCGAACTGGTGGTGCCCGATGACCTGGACGCGCTGGGTGGCCTGCTCACCTACCCGGAGCTGAAGCAGCTCTACTACGTAGTCGAGTCGGAGGTGCTTCTCGGTCACGGCGACGCCCAACTCGCAGGGCGCGCGGAGGAGGCAGTGCGCGGCTTCAGCGATCGTGAGCAGTCGCACTGGGCCTTCGGCGATCTCGCCGGCTCGCAGTGCAACTTGGCTCTCGTCCGGCTGTACGCCGAGGACCTGGACGGCGCGGCAGCGGCAATCCGGCCTGTCCTCGACCTGGCCCCGGGCATGAGGAACAACGGGATCGTCAGGTCCGCCGAGCGGGTGAGGAGTGCGCTCGGCCGCAACTCGGTGAGCGCGACAGCGCTGGCAGGCGACCTGCGCACTGAGATCGGCATGTATGAGCCGTCTCGCCCTGCTCTGCCTCGGTAGGCGCGGGATACAGTCCCTGCATGTACCCGATCAGCCGTTCCAGCGAGCGCCTGGAACTTCGCGAACTCACCATCGATGACGTAGACGCGATTCTCGCGATCTACGGAGACCACGAGACGACGAAGCACATGTCGTTCGAGCCGCGGACGCGAGCACAGGTAGGCCAGATCGTTGCTCGCTCCGTCGCCTCGGCCATCGCGTCACCCCGTAGTGAGTACGCCCTCGCGATCGTCGAGAGTCACAGCGACGAACTGATCGGGTTCGGCCGCATAGCCACCGATCCTCACCAGCCCCGCGGCGCCACCTTCGGCTTCGCGCTGAACTCCAAGGTGTGGGGATGCGGATACGGCGTTGAGTCGGTGCGCCTCCTCCTCGGGCTCGGCTTCGAGGACCTGAACCTCCACCGCGTTTGGGGAGCACGATCGCCTTTGAACGAGGCGTCGGCAAGGACCATGGCGAAGGCGGGCATGGTGGAGGAGGGCATCATCCGGCAACACATCGAGAGAGCCGGAAAGTGGCGCGACTCGGTGGTGCACGCGATCGTCGAGGACGACTGGCCCACTGCGTAGCCACTCAGTTTGAATCGTCAACGCCTGGCGCCGCCGTGTTGGACGCACGGCCATGGAGTGGCACGCTCGCGAAGTGGTCGTGCTTCGGGCGCCGAGCTCCTTGCCCAGGGGTTGTGGGCCGGCACCAGAACTGACCGCTCCTGGACCAGCTGAACGGCGAGTAGCCTGCGGGCTTCGGGCATACCTCCCCGGCTCGGCAGGCGAGGCGGCACACTGATCCGATGGCATACGACCTCTCGAAGGGTGCACCTGCACCCAAGCCCGAAGCGCAGGTCTTCAAGGGTTACGTCGCGACCGTGACGCTCCACCAGGATCGAGCCGATATCAAGCGCAAGCTCATGGGGAAGGTGTCCGGCGCCAAGGACTCCGTGATCCCCCTTGGCGCCGTCATCAAGGTCCAGTCCAAGGAGCCGACCCGTCTCGTGAACGGGTACGTACAGCTCGCCACCGAGGAGGAACGGGGACAGCTCAGGATCGCGACCGCCGAGGCTCAGAAGGCCATCGCGAACAACTCGCGGACCGTCCTCTTCACGTGGAACCAGCGGGAGACTTACGCCGCCTACCTGGCAGCGGTTACCGCTGGAGTCCAAGCCCAAGGCGGCAATCCGTTCGGATGAGAGGCGTGATGGCGTCGGTCAACCGGTGGGCCAGCCCAGGAGCACTTGACGGGATCAGCCCCACACGGGCTGGTCCCATCGGCATGATGCTCACCATGGACGGATCGGTGTGGGTGGGGCTCGCAGGCACCTTGGTGGGCACCACGATCGGTGGTGGACTGTCGATCTGGGCCTCGGTGGGAACCCAGAACCGTCAGATGAAGGCGGCGCGAGAGCTCAGTTTCGAGGAGAAGTCCGAAGCCTCTGCGAACGACGCGATCACTCAGCTCTACGTGATCAGGCAGCGGGCACGTGACTTCCCGCAGGATCACGGAGGGTGGGACGCATGGCAAAGGGAGCTGGCTCGGCTCGCGGCAGAAATGGAGCCCGCCGTTCTTCGCCTCCGCGATGACGAGCTGCGTGGGCGGATCGAAGAGGTGCTCGGCTACATGAACATGATCTACGAGCTGACCGATTACCGCGTGCATAGGGGGTCACTGATGTTGCCGTCGGAGGTCTGTCGATACGGCCTCGACTGCCTAGGGGCGGCGGTCCGCAACCGGCCACTGCCAGCGGCCTCCTCGGCCATCCTCAAGGCCCGAGAGATTGACGCGTTCGTAGTAGACCAAATGAGGATGTCACGGCAGGAGGGGGAACGGTGAGATGGGCTATGGCGGACACGGCGAACTCCTCACGGGAGAGGCTCAACGGATGGCTCGTTCAGCCCATCGTGCGCCTCCTGCACATACACATCGCCTTGCCGGGCACAGGGGTAGGCAGAAACGCCATCCCGTCCATGCTGGCGACGGGGCTCGTCACTCGACGGCGACACCTTCCCTTCGGCCCGCGCTGACAACTCATCCCGTAGTCCGGTTACACGGTAGGCGGCGCCGTTAGACGTGCTGCGCGCCTTGGCGGCATCGGCCCGTAGCTGCTTGGCTGCCTGTTCGTCCTTGTTCTGGGCCCGCTGAAGGCGTGCGGTCTTCTCCTCCTGCGGCAGGTCCGCTTCCATGAGCACGGCTTCGTGCTCACCGACCGGCCCAGCCTGCTGGGCGACCTCGTGGAGCCGCCTGCTTGTCTGCTCCAGTGCTTGCGCGCCCGCCTCGCGCGTACTGAGCAGTGCCTCACGGTCGGCCTCGGCCGCAGCGCGGTCCTCTCCGCGGAACACCGGCCGACCGAAAAGGCCTGTATCGGCCAGCCGCTGTTCGAGTCCTTGGATACGAACTTGCGCATGGTGGAGCCGGTCAGTGCACTCCGTGATCGTGCCGCCCAGTGCTCGAACTTCGCGGATCGCCACGGCCTGCTGCGCAACGTCCTGCTGTCGACGGCTGAGCGCGAGCGTGTTCGGGCCTGTCCCGGCAGTAGCCTGCTGTTCAGCGCGGGCAGCGGCGGCCTCCGCCTTCTCGGCCGCCGCGCTGGTGGCGCGCGCTGCCACGGTGGCCTTGCGCGCTGCGTCGCGCAGAGCCGAAGTGGTGAGGCGAGCGTACGGGCGGTCAGCCGTCGGCGCAGGTTCCGGAGACGCGGTCGAGTCTTCGCGCCCCGCGGCGGGCGCCGGGGCGGTTCGGTTCTCGGTTTCCATGTCCTCGTCGGGCGGGTCCGCGTCGTGTGGTTGTGCGGCGCCCGGTGCACGCGGGGCCGGCAGGTCAGCTACGGACTGGCGGACGTGGGCGGGGACCGCGTTCTTCGGGAGTTCGGTGAGGATCATGCGTTCCTCGGTGCCGGTCTCGATCTCGCGGATGAGGCCCGCGACGGCACGGTCAAGCTGTTCCTGGTCGGTAAGTGCGTCGCCGTGGCGGGCGCGGTCGGCGTCGGTCTCGTAGACGGAGAGCGGCAGGAAGAGGTGGGACTCCTTCTTGTCGCGGCTCATCATCGTGTAGAGGGCGTTCGCCTGAGCGCCGGGTCCGTAGACCAGAGTCTCTTGGACGGTGAGGCCCTGCGACTTGTGGCCGGTGATCGCGTATCCGAGGCTGAGCCCGCCCTGTGCGATGTAGTCGGCGTCCACCCATTCGGCAACGTCGCGGTGGCCGTCCTCGGTCTTCTCGCGCCACTCGACCAGCACCCGGCGTTCCTCGTCCACGGCGCGCACGATTCCGCGGTAGCCGTTCAGGACGTCTTCGTTCTGCCCTCGGCTCTTCTTGCCCCGGTAGTCGTTGACCCGAAGGAGGACCTGGTCACCGACGGACAGGGTCAGCTCCCCGCCACCGGGCAGCGCGTATGCATGCTCCGGACCGGTGAGGCCGCCGTTCTCCTTCCGCAGAGCGCGGGCGCCGGTGTTCAGCTCTTCCACGATCTCGTTGGTGGCGGCGAGCATGAGCAGCTGCTGCACGGCGGTGTGGTCGTCGGTGTGCGCGGCCCGCTTATCGGCCCAGACGGTGAGCATCGCGGCGAGGGTGGCGTCCTTGTCCGCGAGAGCGTGCACGCGACCGGTTCCGGCGAAGGTACGGAGCGATTCCACGCGGTTGTCGTCGCGCCACAGCTCCAGTGCCCGGCGCTCGACCATGTCCTTCTGGCGGAAGTTCTGGCTGAGGGTGAGCCCGCCCACGAGGTGGTGCACGGCGGCGAAGCTGCCGCCGATGCCGGGCGAGTGGAGCTGCTTGGGGTCACCGATGCCGACGACCTTCGTGCCGGTTTCCGCGGCGTGGGTGAGGAGTTCAGCGATGTCGCGGTCATCGCACATCGCGGCTTCATCCACGACCAACACGTCCACGCCGGTGAGGCCGGAGCCTCCGTTACGGATGCCGGTCAACCAGGACGCGAGGGTGCGGGATTCGATGCCCGCCTCGGCCTTCAGGTTCGCGGCGGCGACGGCGGCTGTACTCGCGCCGGCGATGACGAGACCGTGCGCCTCCCATGCCTGGCGCGCGGTGTCCATGATCGTGGTCTTGCCCGATCCGGCGATGCCCACGACGGCGTCGATTCCGTGCCCGGCCGTGAGCAGTCGTTCGAGGACGGCACGCTGTTCGTCGGAGAACGTGAAGCTGCCGCCGTGCTGGGCCTCGACGGTGGACAGCGTCATGTCGACCGTGTCGCTGCTGACGACGGCGGCCTGAGTCCCGAGCCGGGTCGTGGCCTCGGAGACGATCAGCGCTTCGGCCGCCACGACATCAGCCGTGGTGTACCGGTCGGCGTGCGCGAAGTGCTGGGCGCCCTTGGGGTTGAGCTGGACCGCGTATCCAGCGTGCTGGAGTACGGAGGTGGTGAGGTGTTCGGCCTCGGCGGCGTCCGCGACGCCGTACGGGAGGGCGTCCAGCACGGCGGCGATGGCGGCGGCGTGGGTGAACTCCTTGGAGTGGCTGGTCAAGCCGGTCTTGGGGTCGAAGACCTGGGCGCACAGCTTGTCCGGGGTGGGGTTCTGGCCTGCCTGGTCCTGTTCCATCGCGCTGGCTGCGATGGCGTCGGGGTCGTCTCCGGCCGCACGGCCTTCGGCCTGCCAGTAGGCGCGGAGCACATCGTCCCCGACTCCGGCGGCCTCGCCGTTCTTCGCGGCCTTGGACGCGGTGGAGGCCGCGGTGCGCTCGCGGGTCGTGGCGCTGTCGTAGTCGATGCCGAGTTTCGTCAGCAGGTCCCGGACCTGGCTGTCGCGCTTGCTGAACAGTCGGATCGTGGCCTCGGGAATCGCTGCGATCTCCCACGCTCCGGTCCGCTCCTCACGGCGGAAGCTGATGCCGAACTCGTTGGTCAGCTCGCGGCGGATGCGGGCGTTCATGAGGGACTGGGTCGCGCGGGTGTGCCGGTGAAGGTCGCGGCCCCCGCTGGCCATCGTGGACCACTTGCCATCGGTGCCCTTGACCATGTTGGCGAGAGTGAAGTGCAGGTGGAAGTGGGGGTCTCCGTACGGGGCGCCGTCGACGGGGCGGGCGGCGCGGTGGACCATCATCCAGCCGGAGAACCCGCTCGTCTTTACGGTCTCCGCTGCGTCGCCGTCGCCATGATGGCCGCGCATGGCGTACGCGGTCCACCGTTCCAGGGCACCGATGGACTCGCGGCCGGCGGCCGTGTAGATGCCCTCGACCTGGGCGGCAACCTCTTCGGGCGCGTAGGCGAGGAACGCGGACTTCGACTTCGCCAAGTCCAAGGTGACGTCGGCACCGAAGTTGCCGACCTGCACGCGGCCTTCGAGGAGAGCGGCCTTGATCTCCTCGGCGTCCCACACTTCCTCGGGCGCGAGCCCTGCCGCCTTGGCCATCGCGACGGCTTCGCGGACGTCCATCGGCAGATCCCGAAGACGACGTGCACCTTGGCCCTCGGTCTGGGCGTACCGACCCTTCATGGACGCGGCGTCGAACAGGTCGGCGGGCTGCTGTCCGGTCTCGGTGGCACGCGCCTCGACCGCACGCAGGAGCGCGCGGGCGTCCAGACGGCCCCCCGCCTCGGCGGCGACCGCCTTCTCCACCACGCCCTCGCCGTAGAGGTCGACGGCGTCGATGCCGACGGCGTCGGCGAGCTTCAGCACCGTCGAGACGGGAACACGGTGCGACTCCCCGAACCTCTTGAGCTGGCTCTCCATCCGGCGAAAGGCGTCCTGCTTGCGCTTGGAGTCCAGCAGGGAGGCGGGGTTCACACTGCGTTCGGCGGCGGCGCGGCGGATGGCGCGGGCCAGTGGGGCGGCGGGGAGCTTGGCGGCCGGCGCGATGGCCAGCTTGGGTTCCACGAGGGTCTGCCCGGTCCGCGGGTCTTCGCCGTGCATGAGGCGCCGGGCGGCCGGGAACTGCTCGGGGGCGAGGGTGCTGCCGGGCGTGATGTCGAACTCGGCGAGCCCAGCGCCGATCCAGACCAGGGGCCGTTCGCTGGCGTCCAGGTGGTAGTCCACCTGTCCGTCCGCGGGCCGAGCGGGGAGGGCCTGTTCCCCGTAGAGATCGCGGGCGTCGAGCCCGGCTGCGGCAGCGACTTCAACGGCGTCGAACCCGGTGAACCGCGCAGCGCCCTTGCTGCGGAGGAGTCCGCGGGCGCGGAAGAAGGCACGCTTGGCCTCGCGGTTCGCGAGCAGGGAGGCGACGGGGGCACCGGCGGCTTCGGCCTTCGCCTCGATGGCGGCAATGAGGGGCGCGGCGTCGACCGCGACGGACTTCCCGCATCCGTGGCCGCCGGTAAGGCGGTACTCAACCTGCTCGTCGGACAGGCCGATCATGGTCACCCATCCCACCGACCCGCTCACCCCCCACTCTCATCCAGTCAGTTTCGGTCGCCTTGGCTAATTGTATCGTCGCGAAGTGACGATACCTTGGTCCTCTAAATTCAAGATCATGATCAGCTAAGGGAACGCTCACTCATTCGGGCGGGCTTGGTCGCTGCTGTGGGTCAGACTCCTGAAGCCTGAGGGCTGTTGGACTGTTACCTCTGAAAGAGGGTCCCGGGCTGTGCTCCTCAAGGCGCATCGACGAGCGGGACGATCAAGTCGAGCCGGGTACGGCTTGACCATTAGCCCTGGCTCCCTGGTGAAGAAGCTGTTGTCAGCGCTGCAACATAGGTTGATAGGCCGCCGTGCCGATAGACGGCACAAGATCCCGGAAGGCCCTACCCGTGCTCAACGTCAAGGAGCGCCTGCGCGCGCTGGGGATACCCACGCGGGTTAGAGGACTGACAGAGAACCAGCAGTTCGCCATCGCCACCGGCCTCGGTTTCGCGGTGCCCATGCTCATGTTCGCAGCCATCGCCACGGGCTCCAGGGTCTGGCTGATGGTTCAGCTCCCGGTCAGCGTGGCGCTCGCACTACCCGTGCTCTGGTTGCTCAAGCCCTGGTACGAGGGGCTGCCCAAGAAGAGCCAACGCCGATTCACCGCAGCTCCCCTGGTGTACTACGTCATCCTCGTGACGTTGTTCGCGTGGCTGGCCCTCGTCTCAACACCGGACGACCGCGGAAGGGCTGCCGGGCTGCTGCTTCTGGTGTGGTGCCTTCAGTTCGTATACGGCACCGGCGTTGAGCCGAGCAACTTCGCGATCGAACGTCTCCGAGGCCGGCTCGGTAGAGCCGCGCCAGTGCGGACCCTCGCCCTCTGGTGCGGGCTGATTGGCGTGCTGTGGTTCATGCAGTACACCCAGAATGATGAGCGGTTCCGGCCGGTTCTGCTGGGAGCGACGCTCACTCTGGGCGCGGCCGGAACCGCCGTAACTCTGAAGGTCTTCGCCCGAGTACGGAGGATCTGCACCACGCTGCATCTGCGGACAACGGACATGATCAGATCTCTGGAAGAACTCGGCCGCGCCACAGATACCGATCGGCAGGACAAGCAGGCGGCTGCTCGGCGTGCCTGGGATCTCCTGGAGGCCACTCTCCTCACTCGGGTCGACACCGGCTTTCACCTGGCTGGTTCCTTCGTGCTACCGACCGAATCCATCACGAAGCTGGGGCGCACGCTGATGACGGTCATCGACGCACCGCATCACGACGAGACCAAGCAACAGCTCGCCGTTGCCGATCTTCAGGCAATCCGCGCCGCCTGCCGGGGGCGCATCGACGTTTTGGCGTAACCGCCTGTCATACGAAGACAAGATGAGGGCCGCCCCGGAGGGGGCGGCCCTCATGCGTGGAGGACGGTTACTTCACTGGCCAGTCACCGAACGGCACGGGCGGCTGATGGCTGGCTGCCCGGAGTGCCTCGTCGGCACCGCACGTGGTGCAGATGAAGACCTCACGGTCGGCGGTCAGCCGGGAGCGTGCGGGCCGTTCACCGAGCGGGCCGCCACAGCGCGGACAGAGGGTCTCAGACACGGGTCACTCCTCGGGGTGCTCGCGGGCGGACTTGATGATGTTGTTCCAGGTCGGGCGGGAGTAGGTCTTCTCCGTCTGGCCCTGGAGCTGCGGGATCAGCTCGGCGTTCGTCGCACCGGGGTTCGCCGCGATGGCCTGCCGGGCGAGGGTCAGCCGCTCGTCTCCCTGGTAGGGGTAGGCCAGACCGCGGCGGCCAGCGGGCCGTCCGCCGGCGTGCCCGCGGCCCTTCCGGTCAGCGAGGTACTGCCACAACCTCCAGCGCTTCCACTTCGGACGCCGCCGGGTCGGAAGCTCGTCCCAGTCGTCCGGTGCCGGCCACCCCTCGGGCGGATTCTTGACGTAGTGGGAGACGGTGGTGGAGTCGGCGAACCCGCAGACCTTCGCCGCTTCGGCGGGGCCGACCATCTCTTCAGGGTCGCCATCGAGCTTCGGCGGGTTGGTGGTGCTGGCTGCGGCGCGCTGCCGCTGCAACTCGTGGTGCCACCTCGCCCATACGTCGCCGTCCCAGTGCATGACGCCGTCGATGGTGTCCGCGACGGGAGGGTGCCCGTTGTTCTCCCGGTCGGTCCATAGGTTCTGAAGCGTCGGCTCGCTGATGCCGTGGACCTTGCGCAGGTCCGCGCGTGAGTAGAGCGTGCGGCCGGTCTTGCGGGACACGGTCGCCTCCTGTTCTTGGTCGGGGTCGTGACCGCTCGGCGCGGTCACTGGATGTCGTCCGGGTCCGGGGCCGGCGCCCACGTACGGCTGCCCGCCGGTTCGAGCCGGGCGAGGCTGGCTATGTCGGCCAGGGGGACGGCGGCGGCCCAGTCTGCGCGGCCGGGGTGGTCGACGGGGAGGTTGAGCACGAGGTGCCGGCCGGTCGGGGGGAAGTCCTCGACGATGACGAAGCTGTCGCCGGGATCGGCGCCGATGCTGTTACCCCTGGTGAGCTGGGCGATGTCGCCGGGCTGGGGACAGTCGGGGTGTCGGTCACATAGCATGGTGTGGTCTTTCTGGTGAGAGAGACACCGACGGCCAGCGCCTTGTTGCCCTTGTGCGCTGGCCGTCATCTGTTGTCTGGGCTGTACGGCGCCCCGTGGGACGCGCGGCCGGTCGGAGGTTGCCCGCTCCGCTGATGGCGGGGTAATTAAACCACCTTTGAGTCGGGCGGGTGGGGTCCCGATCTGGAGGACGGCGGTCATCAGAAGAGGGCCCCCCTGATCTGTGGGGCGTCGACCCCGGTCGTTGGGTGGCCGGGTGACGTGGACTTCGTAGCGGGCGCGTCCCGCGTGCGGCGGAGCGTGAGCTTCGCGGCGGTACCGGCGCCAGGCCACGACGGGGGCGCCCTGGTCGATCCAGCCCGCCGGGTACCGGGCGATGAGCTGAGCCCAGCGGCTCCGGTTCCGCGGGACGGCCCACCGGTCCTCGACCCTGGTGATCGGTAGCAGCGTCCGCCAACCGGGGAAGCAGTGATCGTGCGCTTCCTCCACCGCCTCGTTGCCACCGTTCCCGAACTCGTCGCCGGAGTACACGGGGCCTTCCCACTCGCACGCGAGACACCCGCCGCGGTACTGCCGCTCGTCCCTCCGGCGGCCGGTCGGCCGGCTGCGGGAGAGCAGGGTCGGGGTGTGAGGGACGGGCGGGTCCAGCTCGTGGCCGAGGTCGCAGTACGCGCCGCCGGGGTGTCCGGCCTGGATGTGCCACGCCTGCCCGGCGCTCTCCGGGCGGTGGCGCGTCCGCGCGTTGCGCACTCGCCAGTAGTACGTCTGCCGTGCCCGTGCTCCAATCAGCTGGGCGACGGTGGCGGTCACGGCTTCCTGCTTCCGGCAGCAAGGACTTCGCGGAGCGGATCCGCGAGCGCGGCCTGTTCGTCGGGGGCGTCGAGGAACCGGGTTCCGTACGCGCGGCGCACCGCGCGGCGGGCGTCCCGGTGACGGTCGAGCTCCGGGTAGTACGGCGACCGGTCGAGCACGTCATAGCCGTGCTGGGTGAGCACGTCGGCGATGAGCGACCGGACCTGTACTGGGTCGAGGGCGGCGAGGTCGGTTTCCCCCGGGGCCGCGAGGAGTACGCGGATCAGCTCGGTCGCGCTGAGCCGGGGGTGGAGGGGGACGCTGAGCCGGTGGACGCCGTCCCGGCTGGGGGTGGCGGCTCCTCGGCGGCTCGGCGTCCTGGTGGTGCTGCGGTCTTCTGTCGTCTCGTCCATCGTGTGGGCCTTCGATGACTCGGGTGCTGGCGGGCGGCGGGGGTTAGAACAGTGCGTGTTCGGCGCGGGCGGCGTCGGCGGCGGTACGGCCGGGCTCGCTGCTCCACCGGTCGATGGCCTCGCGGTGGCGGGTCGTCGGCGTCGACGGGGTGACCGGTGAGGACTTTCGCGAGGATGGCGAACGCCTGGTCACGGGCACGGTCGATGCGGTCCCAGTCGTACGTCCGGCCGACGGTTCCCCGCCCGTGGCCGGCGGCGACTTCGAGGGCGCCGCGCGGCCAGCACAGCAACGTGGCCGTACGACCGGGACCGGCGAACAGGCGTGTGCCCTGGTGGATGCCGACGTGTTCGATGTGGCGGGCGGCCCATTCCAGGATCGCGGCCGGGGTGTCGGCGATGACGATGCTTTCGGGGGTGTGGTGGGTCGGCACGGTGCTGTCCTTCGGGAGAGCGGGGGCGGCGGCGCGCTGCCGCCGCCCCTCGGTCGGCTGCTAGTGGTAGGCGGGGATCAGTCGGCGGACCTTTTCCTCTCCGATGCACCCGCCCTTGTAACGGCGCGCGCTCGGCGGCTCTCCGTTGCGTCCGCGCAAGTGGCTCCAGAACTTCGGGCCTTGCCAGTCGCAAAATTCGCAGCTGAGGAACCAGTGGTTATCGCTGCCGGGGAACCCGGTGAGCACGGCCCGCCAGTGGTGGGACAGGAGTCCCGCGAACGCGATCTGCGCGCCCTCGATGTTGCGATCGTTGACCGGCATCCGCGGGTGCAGGAGAGGCACCGGCCCGCACAACGGCGTGGGGGCCTCGGCGAGCACCTGGTCCAGGGGGACGGCGCCGATCCGACCGGCGACGTACTCCTCCGCGAGATGGGCGGCGGCCATATCGGTGCCGGGGGTCCCCTTGGGCGGGCGGCGGAGGTTGCGTTCGCCCTCGGTGGTGAGGACGAGCCAATCCCGGTGCCACCTGTAAGCGCGGCCGATGACCTGGTCTTCGCCAACGATCACGGGGTATCGGCACTGGATGTCGGGGCGCCGACGCGGTACGTCGGGACGGTGGTGCTGCCATCGGTCGCGGGGACGATGAGCCTGCCCGCTTCGGTGTCGGGGACGGTGATGGTCGCGGGTCGTTCAAGGAGTTGCGTGGTCATGGTGGTGCCCTGTTCTGGTGAGAGAGGGGCCCGTCCCCCGGCGTGCTCGGCCGCCGGGGGACGGCTGGGGGCTTGGTTACGCGGCCTCGGCCGGGGCCTGCGGGGCGGCGGTCCATTCACGGCGCGGAGTGATGCCCAGCTCGTCTAGGACCGGGGCGTGGCTGCCGTTGTCCGGGACCCATTCCCAGTCGGCGCCTTCGGTGCCGGGCCGGTCGGTCCAGGTGAGCATGTAGGAGCGGCCGGAGGTGCGGGGGTCGCCGCATACGGCCTGTGCCTCGCGGCGGGTCATCGCCCACAAGGCGCGCTTGCGGGAGCGGCGAGAGTTCTTCGAGGTGATGAGCACCAGTGCCATGCCCTCCTGCCCGTTTGCCCTTTCAGCGGGGGCCGTCGCCGGGGTCAACCTCCCTTCAGGGGAGTGTTGACAGAGAGCCCAGCGGCGCGCTTTCGCGCCCCATGGGCTGGGGTGACTGGTAGGGCACGTCTCAGCCGCCGGTACCGGCTCCTTGATCGGCGGGGCCTGCTGGGCCTGCTCCTGGTGCTCGGAGGCCTCGGCCCGAGTCGACGGCTGCATCTCGTCGGCGCTCTTGCGCCCGGACACGTCGTCGTAGGGAGCGGTCCAGGTCCAGCCGTCGTGACGATTGTCCGCCGCACGAACGACGTGCTGACCGACGCCGTTGTGAATGTGCGGGATCGTCACTGACTTCGGGTTGACCCGCAGGACCTCGTACCAGGTGCCTCGGTAGAGAACAAAGTCACCGCGCGTGAAGTCGGCCTTCGACCACATCTTGAAACCCTCGGCCTCGGCGTCCTTGATGACCTGCTCCCAGTGCTGGATCTCTTCCGTCAGCTCTTGGCGCTCGGTCTCCAGCTCGGGGTCTGCCGGACTCCGGGAAAACCCCTTGGCGGACTCGCCACGCTGCCACTTCTCGACCGCGCGGAGGTCGGCCCGTAGCTTGTCGAGACGGCGGAGCGTGCGGCCGGGGTCCTTCTTGAAGCGCTCGTAGTTCGCGGCGGCCTGTGCCCGGCCGGTCCAGTGGTCAGCACGGTCACGCTCGCCGATGCTCTTGCGCATCGCGTTGTCCATCCGCGCGTGATCACGGCGGGCGCGGCCCTCGGAGTGGTGTCCGACGAGGATGGGCTGACCGAAGGCGAACCGCTCGGATACCTCGTGGCTCGACTTCCACGCGGCCTCGGAATTCCGGGCGGCGCTGGCGGCGTATCCGCCGAACCTCTCCGCCCGGCCTTCGGCTTTCTCCTCCCGCTCCTTCTCGGCGTCGGAGAACGATCGGCGGTCGGCGTTGTCGATGGTCAACGTGACCTCGAAGCCCGCGTCTCGGAGTCGCTGCGCGAGGAGTTCGAGCGAGGGGGCGTAGGTGGCGTGGTCACGGCTGTGCGGGAGGTACCAGCAGTCAAGGTTCCTGCTCCAGCGGAAGGGCTGGCGCTGGGTCCGGCCGTACTCGCGAAGTCGCAGGATCTCGGCCGATCCGTCGCCACGGCTCGTGCCCTCGATCAGGGTTCCTTCTCGGCGGGTGTGGGTGATCTCAATAGTCACTGAACTGGCTTTTCCTGGTGAGAGTTTGGTCCGCCCGCAGGGCGGACCGTGCGTTGGCAGCGGCGCTGCACCACCGGCGCGGGCCGTGAGGGACGATCGGCTCGCGGGTCGTCGCGCCTGCGCGACGACAGGGGCTGCCGCGCCCCCGCGGGGCGCGTCCGCTGCGGTCCGGTGCCCGTCGTCGGTCGGCGGAGTCGGCCGGCGGCGGTGAACGCACCGGACCTGTCCTGCCGCCCCGAAGGGGTGTCCGCTGGGGTGCTGGGGGGCCTGCCGGTCCGGAGGGTTGCCCTCCCCCGGACCGGCGGGGCCTTGGTCAGCTGCGGTGGAGCGTGTGCCGGGCGGCCGGGTCTGCGTCGGCCAGTCCGGCCCGCTCGCGCCATGCCTGGCGGACGGCGGCGCGGAGCGCGTCCCCGTCGTCGTAGGCGAACCGTCCCCGGCGAAGGCTGCGGACGATGTCGCGGAACGTGTCCTGGTGCATCGTGGTCAGCGTGTCGTCCAACGGGGTCAGCTCGTGCGGGAACATCGCCTGGACGCTGTCACCCGGCTGCGGGGCACCGAGGGTGAAGAACCAGATCACGGACATGGTGGCCTCGTCCGCGAACTCCGGCCCGCCGAACGGGCCGACGACGACGGCGGGGCGGGTGTCGAGCTGGTGGCCCCGGAACCAGGGGCCGCCGATCACGAGCGTCGCGGTGGGGAAGTCCCGGACGGTGGGCTTCTTGTCGGTGGTGAGCATGTCGTGTCCTGTCTGGTGAGAGATTCCGCCGGGGCCGGTCGGCCCCGGCGACGGTGTCGGTCGGGGGGTTGCCCTCCCCCTTCCGGCACCATTAATTAAACCATGTTCCATGGATGATCGGCAACCCACTAAGCTTGTTCTTTTTCTTCCTGCCTCGAACGGCGTCTCGTACTGGGTCGCTCGCCTGGGGATTTACCGGACGTGGGGGCGGCCTTCGTCTGATCATGTGCTCCGACCAAGGTGCACGTGACCAAGACGAAGGCCGTGAGGGTGAGTCTGCTGCCTGATGTTGTGCGGAGGGAAGCGTTCGCGGAAGCGTCACGCTTCCGAGGAGAGTTCTATGAGTGTCTGACCGCCCGGCGCGACGAGGTGTTCGAGCTGACGGACGCGGTGCTGTGCGCGGACGGTGCGGTGAAGTCCCCGGTGGACCTGACGCTGTTGCCCGAACATCGACGCGGGCACGGCGCGATATACGGCGGTCTCAACCACGGTCGGATCGACGTCGATCGGCTGCGGACGCTGTTGGCCGGGCTGTCGCTGCCGCGTTTCCACGGCGGGCGCCTGGTCTTGGCCGTCGATGTGTCGCCGTGGCTTCGCTCGGACGCGCCGTGCTCGGCGGAGCGCCTGTTCTGCCACGTCTACGGCCGGGCAAAGACTGCGTCGCAGTTCATCCCGGGCTGGCCCTACTCCTTCGTGGCCGTTCTGGAGCCGGGCGCCACGTCCTGGACCGCGATCCTGGACGCGGTCCGGCTGGGACCGGTTGACGACGCGACCGCGGTCACCGCCGCCCAGCTCCGGGGTGTCATCGAGCGACTCATCGCCGCTGGCCAGTGGCAGGCCGGGGACCCGCATATCGTGATCGTCAGCGATGCTGGCTACGACGTCACCCGCCTTGCCTGGGTCCTGCGTGACCTGCCGGTCGAGATGGTCGGCCGGGTCCGGTCCGACCGTGTGATGCGTCTGCCGAAACCACCGAGGGTGCACGGCGTCAACGGCCGGCCGCCCAAGCACGGTCCGGAGTTCCGCTTCACCAAGCCGGAGACCTGGCCCGAGCCCGCGATCACCACCGTCACCGACACCACCAACTACGGCAAGGCCGAGACCCAGGCGTGGGACCGGGTCCACCCCCGACTCACCCACCGCTCCTCCTGACTTGACCACGACGGTGAACTACCGGTAGTCGAAGGGACGTTGCTGCGGTTGAAGGTCGAGCATCTGGATGGTGTCCCGCCGAGTGGTGTAGCTGATCTTGGCGTGGATGTGCGCCTGTTCCGAGCCGTCGGATGCGTCGATTGCCTGTGTGTGCTCCCTGAACACGAAGGCGGCCACCGTGTAACTGTCCTGAGTGAACGGGCAGTTCGACCCAAGGGGGTACACGGTGGCCTTGTCCCAGCATGACCTACTTCGCCTGCTGGAGTCACTGCGTTCGGCAGATGGTCTTGAACTCGTGCGGGAAGTCGCCGAGAGGCTGTTGCAGGAGCTGATCGAGGCCGAGGCGACCGCGCAGATCGGCGCCGAGTGGAACGAGCAGACGGCCACGCGGACCGGCTACCGCAACGGCCACCGGGACAAGACGGTGACCACACAGGCCGGCGACCTGGAGCTCGCGATCCCGAAACTGCGGGCCGGTAGCTTCTTCCCGAGCCTGCTGCAACGCAGGCGCCGCATCGACCAGGCCCTCTACGCCGTCGTCATGGAGGCCTACGTCCATGGCGTCTCCACCCGCAGCGTCGACGACCTGGTCAAGGCGCTCGGTTCGGACACCGGCATATCGAAGAGCGAGGTCTCGAGGATCTGCGGCGATCTCGACGCGTTCCGCTCCCGCCCGCTGGATCACACCCGCTTCCCTTACGTGTATCTCGACGCCACTTACGTCAAGGCCCGCGTGGACCACCGGATCGTCTCCCAGGCCGTGCTCATCGCGACCGGTGTCACCGAGGACGGTGGCCGCGAGGTCCTGGGTGTCATGGTCGGCGACAGCGAGACCGAGGCTTTCTGGGCCACGTTCCTGCGCTCGTTGCGCGACCGCGGCCTGAGCGGGGTCCGCCTGGTCATCTCCGACAGCCACAGCGGCCTGGTCAAAGCCATCCGCAAGGTCATGCTCGGCGCCGCCTGGCAGCGCTGCCGGGTCCACTTCGTCCGCAACGTCTTCTCCGCGATCCCCAAAGGAGCGGCCGAGATGGTCGCCGCGACGATCCGCACCCTCTTCGCCCAGCCCACCGCCGAAACCGTCCGCACCCACCTCGACACCGTCGCCGACATGCTCGGCGAACAGTTCCCCAAGGTCAGAGAAATGCTCCTCGGCGCGAAGGAGGACCTGACGGCCTTCGCGGACTTCCCTCACCAGCACTGGAAGAAGATCCAGTCGACCAACCCGCTGGAACGTCTGAACCGGGAGATCAAACGTCGCTCCGACGTCGTCCAGGTCTTCCCGAACACCGCAGCCGTCAACCGGCTCGCCACCGCCGTCCTCGCCGAACTCCACGACGAGTGGATCGCCTTCCCCCGCCGCTACCTCTCCACCGAGAGCATGGACAGCCTCTATCCGGACAGCACCACCCTCCTGCCCGACACAACTGAGTGATCTCCTACACCACGTCACGGGACATGACCAGCATCTGTCGAAGGACCGGGATGCTCCACCCGTGTGGTTGTGGTCCTCGAAGACCAGCGCCACCCCGGACGACGTGGACCGATTCTGGCAGGCATATCTCCGCCGCTTCGATCTGGAGCACACCTTCCGCTTCGCGAAACAGACCCTCGGATGGACCACCCCGAAACTCCGCACCCCGGAGGCGGCAGACCTCTGGACCTGGATCCTGATCGTCGCTCACACCCAGCTCAGGCTCGCCCGGCCCCTCGCCGCGGACCTCCGCAGACCCTGGGAGAAACCCACACTCTCCGGCCGGCTCACTCCGGCCCGGGTCCGCCGGGGGTTCAGGAACATCCGCGCACACTTGCTATGTCCCGCTCGTGTTCCCCAACCTCGTGGCGCCGGTCCCGGAAGACCACCCGGCACCAAGAACAAGCACAGGGCACCCCGCTACGACGTCGGCAAGACCCTCAAACGCCCCGAGACCCTCAAGGCCATCGGCAAGCCTGGAAGATCTTGGTAGATAAAGATCAAGGTAAGGCGCAGAACGCGAAACGGTCCACCGGCTCCGTCGGCGGACCGTCACGAAAGAGCGTTAGCCAGACGGGAGATAACATTTTGATCAAGGCGACCGAGAGTAGCGTCTGACGGGACAGCATTGGGTTCGCCGCCGACGAAACAAGGCGGGCCAGCCCGGCTTCCACCGGCACAAAGGATGATGTTGCCGCAACCTCCGGAGACCCCGAAGGCGTCCCTCACCCCGCTGTTCCAACCTCCCAACCTGCCGCCTGCGCTGCCGTCTGCTCGCCGACGTACTCGCCGAGGTGTCAAGCCGCAGCCGCCTGTCCGGCTGAGTGCCCCGCGCCCCGATACGCCCTCACCCGCAGTCTTTGGAGTCTCGGCCGCGTGGAAGCGGTTTGAGCCCGCTCTCACCGCATTCAGCCGCGCCCGCCAACAGCGGTTCAGCGACAGCCAAGCAGTCACCCTGGATCAGCAGAGGCTCGACGCGGCGCGGCAGGCGACCGAGAAGGCCCAACTGAATTCCAAGCGGCATGCCGCCGCGCTGAAACAGCTCCAGATCGCGGAACAGCGACACCGGGAGGCCCAACATCGGTTCCAGGCGGCGGACCGTCGGCTCACCGGCAGCGTCCAGGCGCTTCAGATGGCGCAGAAGGATCTGACGAACCCCGAGGAGAAGGAGAAGGCTGCTCTCCTAGTCCTCCGAGCTGAGCAGAAGGCCTTCAGCGGCTCTCTGTTGGTCACATCTGTCGAGATTACGGGGGAGCGCACCACTCCCGCCGCGGTAGGAGTAGTGAGTGCCTCGACAGCGAAGAACCACCTCCTGAATCACCCTGACGGCAGGGTCTGCCCCGTATGCGGGCAGGACGGACTTCAGCCTGGCCAGTTTCGACACAGGAAATGCGAGGCCGGGAAGCTGGTTCAGGTCGAGGAGACTTTGGAGGTGCTCCCCCCGAGCCCGGCCGTCGTCCACGAGCAACGGCACCGTGACAGCCGCTCGGAGTACCGACGCCTAGTCGCCATTGCCGAGCAGCGTGAGCCAACGATGCGCGGGATTCGACGCAAGAGCTCCTCCAAGCGGGCCCGGATTGAACAGTCAAGGGACGCCGTCCTTGTGCGCTGCGGCGGGCTGTGCGAGAACCCTGGGTGCGCGGGGCAGCCAGCCGATGTAAAGGACGACGGCAGCGCAATTCTGGAAGTGGACCACGTCCATGCCCTTGAGGACGGTGGCCCTGATCTTCCGTGGAACATGGTGGCGTTATGCCCCAATTGCCACCGCGTCAAGACGTACGGCCGTACCAGGAAAGAGCTGACGAGGGTCCTAGGCGAGCTCGCCCGGCAAAAGCATGCAGCATTCTGACCAGCCATGCGCGGAGCCTTGTCGAAGCAAGCAAGGCCGACATCTGGAACTCGCAGTAAACCTGTTTCACCCTCCAGCGCAGGATAAAACAGGTTCAGAGGACGTCTCACGTGGTCGTTCGCTGATGCGGCATGATGCTGGACTGTGGGTGCTGATCTGTCGCGTCAGCTGGTGCCGGACGAACTGTGGGAGCTGACCGCTCCGTTGTTGCCGAGGTTCACGTCCCTTCCGCAGGGCGGTGGTACGGCTCCGCCGTACCAGGGTTCCGGGCGCGGTGTCCTGGCTCGCGTAGCGACCGCGCAGCGGCTCGGCCTGGACGCCGTGTCCGGGTTCCTGGTACGCCCCTTGGGGTGTCCGGCCGAGGAGGGAACCCCGCCTTCACCGGCACCACAACGCTCCCGCACCCGACCAACCAGCCCCCACCCCCTCCGAGGAGGACCCGCCGGAGGCAGCCTTTCGCCCTCGCCGGCACCCCGTTCACCACAAGGTGGACTGCACGACGGACCTCCCGCTCCACCATGACCTTGTCGGGGTCGAGGGCTGCTCGGCCGGGGTACCTGCCACGTTCGGCACCTTCACCGCGGGGCAGTAGCCGCCTTCGTCTTCCCATCGGTCGGCGGCTTCGCGCTCGTCGCGTTCGTACTGCTCATTCTGTTCGGTTAGCGTGACCGGCCTCCGGTAGAGCTTCCATGCGCTGAAGTCGAGCGGCGGGAGTAGGCGGGCGGCGGCCTTCTGGTCGTCGCGGCGCTTGTGGCGTCGCCGGACTCTGGCGAACCGCGCCTCGTAGGCTTCCCGGTCGGCGCAGTACAGACCCGCCGGGTGGAGTCGCGCGAGTTCTAGGGCGACCTGGCCCATCGGGCTGGGGATCAGGGCGCGGGTGCCGTCGTCCTGGCGGACGGCGACGAGGAATCGGGCGGCGAACAGGGCCTGCGTCCGTTCGCGGCTGATCCGCCGGCCGCCTTCCCAAACGCCGTGCCGTGCTGCCTGCCGGGCTTGTCCGCCCCGCCAGTACAGACGGCTGGACTCGGCGGCCTCCATCACACGGACGTGTCCCGCCGTCCAGCCGAGTTCGGCAACCTGCCCTTGGGCGAGATACCGGTTCCTCCCCACGCGGTCCCGGTTCTCCAGGTCCATGCCGGTGGCCGCTCGCTGCTCGGCCTCCTCCTCTGCCTCTCGCTGACGGCGGGCGCGCTCCTGCTCGGCGTACTCGGCCGCCGTCAGCTTCCGCTCCAGCTCGGCCCACAGGTCGGCGGCCGTCGTCTCGACCCCGGCAGCCGACTGAGCACGCACGGCGTGGTCGACGGCCTGGCGGGCGCAGTACAACGGGGCGCCGGTCGACATCACGGGGTCGTCGGCGTACTGCTCCGCGCGGTCGGCGTGCCCCTCGGCCTCGACGGCTTCCTTGTGGGCGGCGTGCATGGCCGCCTCCATGCGGGCGGCGGCGCCCGATCGGCTGTGGCACACGGCGGTCATGGCGTCGTCGGCGGCGGTGACAGCGAGGGTCGCGGCCTGCCTGGCGACCTGGATGCACGTCTGCGGAGACGGGTCTCCCGCCGTGACGGCCCGGGGACGGACGGCGCAAGCGTTCTCGGACATGGAGTGTTCCTCGGGAGTCTCAGGGGGAGTCGGCAGCGTGCCGTGGCCTGCTCATACGGATGCCGCCCGTGGTCGCGCGGAGCGCGACGGATTGCCGTCGTGCCCGCAGGGCACGCCCTTCGGCCCGGCGTACGGACGGAGTGGGAGGGCCGCCCGCGGCCCGGACACTTCGGCCCGGCTGCGAGCCGGGCCAGACTGAGCCGTCCCAGAGGGACGCCCTTCGTACGTACGGGGGCCGGTGAACGGGGCCGGCCGCCGACGCGGGCGGGCCCGGACGGCGGTGGGCGGAGCGTGGGGGGGGGGGGGGGGCCGCCCCCCCCCCCCCCCCCCCGGGGGGGGCGGGGGGCGCCCGCCGGGGGCCGCCCCCCCGCCGCCCCCGAGCCGCGCCCCCCCGGGGGGGGGGCGCGCGGGGCCCCCGGGGGGGGGGGGGGGGTGGGGGGGGGGGGGGCGCCCCCCCCCCCCCCCCCCCCCCACGGCCCGGCGGCCGGGGTCCGGCCGGACGGTGGCTCCCGCCCGGCCGGACCTGCTACGCGGCGACCGGTTCGCGTGCGGCGACGCGGCACCGGGTGAGCACCGTCTGTGCGGTCTCGCCGTAGATGCTGTGGTCCTTGACCGTGCCGGTCAGCTCGACCTCGTCGCCCTGCTCGGGGACATCGGCGGCGCTGCTGAACCAGACGAACACGTTCCCGTCGCCGTCCTGGAACTTCAGCAGTCGGCGGCGCTGGGTGTGGTAGCCGTACGTCCGGCCCTCCAGCTCGATCACGGTGGTGACGGTGGCGTTCGTGGTGATGCGCTCGCCCACGGAGCCCTGCGGCTTGCTGTTCTGGGCAGCCTGCTCGGTGGCCTCCTTCTCCTGGTCGCGGTACCAACCCGCGATGGCAGACACGAGCGTCGGCAGGTGGCGCGGGTCGACGGTCTCGCCCTTCGCCAACTGGCCCACCTTGTGGCGGTAGTCGGAAAGGCTGCCGTATCCCTGGACGGCCCATGCCCGAACGTCGGCGGCGGTGGTCGGCGCGTCGGGGTCGCCGTCGACGTCGGCCCGCCACTCCATCGGGGCCTTGCGGTCGAAGAAATACGCCTCGACGCCGTCGGCGGTCGGCTGGGTGTTCTTCCACTGCTCGGACCGGCTGTAGAAGCGGCCTTCGGTCTTCACGATCGCGGCGGTCACCCGCAGGACCTCGATCACCGGGACGCGGAGATCGGCCGGAATGCCGCCCTCTTCGCCGTCCCAATCGGAGTCCTTCAACGTGCCGAACCTCCACAGGGCCTCAAGGCCCTTGATCGGCAGACCGGTGTACGGCTCCACGCACGTGGTGCCCAACTGGCGCATCTCGCCGTTCTCGTGGCGGGCGAGATAGGTGGCGGTGCGGTGGCGGGCGACGGCGCACCCGTGGCAGAAGTTCTCGATGGCGCGGTACTGGCGTGCGGCCTCAGCGTCCTGCTCGGGCAGACCGGGGAACAGGCTGGTGATCGTCTCGCCCTCCTCGTCGTGGTCCAGGCGGGCGATGACGGTCCAGCCGTGGTGACGGGGGATGTCACCGGAGATCGTCACGGTGACCGTGGGGCGCTGGCCGATCAGGCGGCCGTCAGTGTCGTGGTAGTCGGCCAGGAACGGCGCGGAGATGTCGAGCGTGTAAGCGGTGAGGTGGTGGACAGCGGCGCGGGCGTTGGTGACCTCGACAAGCTGACGGACGCGGGACTGGGCCGTGGCGGGGATGGAAAACCGCATGGCTGCGCTGGTCATCGTGAGTGCTCCTGCTGGTAAGAGAGGAATCGAGGGCCCGGCCGGGCGGGTTGCCCTCCGCGTGCGGCCGGTCGGGCCGGATGGCGGCCCGTGGTGTCGGAGGGGGTGGTGCCCTCCCCCTCCGACACCACTAATTAAACCATGTTTTGGGGGGTGGGGCAAGCATCCCGACCGGGGATGTCGAGTGCGGCGCGGTCGCGCAGGAACGCGGCGAACAGGGCGGCGGTGTAGCTGTCGGCGGTGCCGTACATGCGGCGGCAGTCCAGCGCGCCGATGCGTTCGCCCCGGTGGTGGACGGGGAACGGCTGGCCGGGGGACGGGATGGCGAGCGCGTACAGTCCGCGCGGGGTGTCCACGCGCAGGACAACGGCGGCGGCCTCGTGGTCGTAGACGGCAGACCAGCGGGCGGCCCCGATGCCGAACTCCGCGAGACCGGACGCGATGGCGCGGGCCTGCATGATGTCGGCGGTGGTGCTGGGGTCGGGCTCGGCGGGAGCGGGGACGCATCCGCAACCGTGGTCGTCGGCGTGGGTCTCAAACAGGGCTGTACGGGTCACTGTGGAGCTCCTGGGGTGCCGGGGGCGGGCGGTTTCCGCCCCCGGCGTCGGGCGGCTGAGGTGGTTAGGCGGCGGCTTCGTCGTCGCTGGCAGGGTCGTCGCCCTCCTCGACCTCCGGCTCGCTCGCCTCCTCGTCGGTGCCGGGCTCCCGCTCGGTCTCCGGCTCGCTGCCGGACGTAATCGCGGCGCGGGGCTTCTTCTTCGACGGGTCGTAGGGCTCCTCGTCCACGACCGACTGCTCAATGGGCGTGAGCGGGTACCCGAGGGACGCGAGCACCTGGAACCACCGGCCGGTGGGCTTCCGCGTCCACGGGGCGTGCTGGCTGTCCGTCCGCCATGCCGACCGGTTCGCGCACTTCTCCCGGACGGCGGCGATGGCGGCGAACTGGAGCTGAGGGGCCCGGCGTGGGTCCTTGGCGACGTGCCCGGCGAAGCTGCCCCGGTCCTTGGCCTGCTCGGCGTTCAGCCCCAGGAACCCGGCCAGGATCTCGGTGGTGCCCTCCTTGTTCAGATCGTCAGAGATTCCCCAACTGCCGTTCAGCAGAGCGTTATTGACGTGCCCGATCAGGGTGTTGGTGGTGTTCTTCGGGAGGTTGCGCCGCTTGATCAGGTCCGTGATCCACTTCCGGCGCAGGGCCTCGGCCGCGTCCCAGTCGATGTTCCCCTTCTTGACGGCGGCGCGGGCGGCGCGCTCGGCCTCCTTGTCGGCGGCGGTCATCGTGCCGCCGCTGGCGCTGGCACCCTCGGGCACCGTGTGCCCGTACAGGCCGGGGGCGGAGCAGTAAGGCTCGTACCGGTCCCCCCGCCGCTCATCGAACACCCAGACAAGCCCCTTGCACTCGGCGTGCTCCTCGGTGCTGATGCCGCGCAGTCGCCACACGGGCATAGCCCGCTCGGACAGTTCCTCGGCGTCCCTGATCTTCTGCCCGGCCGTCTCCAGCTCAGCGCGGTGCGCCTCCGCCTTGTTCCGCTTGTCGCGCTTGGTCCGCTCGATGGCGATGGCCCAGTCAACGTCTCCCTCGTCGGCGTCGTCCTCGGCGGCGGCCTCGGTGATCGCGGCGAGTGCTTCGGCGTCGTCGGCGAACTCCGAAAGCGCGGCCAGGTGCTCAAAAGTCCACTCGTAGCTGCCCGCGCCGCTGACGGCGGCGCTCAGCTTCTCGTCAGACCTGACCTTGACCAGCGTCTTGACGTCCTTCTGCCGCACGCCTGCGGCCTTGGCGATGCGACCGACCTGCGCGCCCGCCTTGGCGGCGCTGAACATGGCCTGGTTCATCTCGGACAGGCTGAGGCTCTTACGGTGCTGAGCGGTCGTGATCATGTCGAGGAACTGCCCGGCCGCGTCGCGGTCGTCGTCCTCCCACTCGTACGGCAGGTGGGTGAGACCCGCGTCCGTCGCTGCGTGGTAGCGGCGGTTTCCGTCGTTGACCTGGAGGACTCCGCCGTCGAGCCGCTGGACCTTGACGGGGATGCGGCACCCCTCGGTGCGGAGCGAGTCCACGAACGGCGCGTTGAGGTCGAGATCTTCACGGGCGTTCTTCGGGTGCGGGGTGAGCGCGTCAATTCGGATGACGGGGCGGGGCGTGACCGGCACGGTCTCCAGCCCTGCGGCGACGGCGGCGGCCAGCCGCTGGAATCCGTCGATCACCTGCGGCACGTCGCCGTGGGTGCGCACGACGTACAGCGGCTCCACGACGCCATTGTCCTTCACGTCGACCAGCAGATCGGCCGGGGCCTCGACGTCGCGGACGTTGCCGGGGTGCGCGGCGAGTTCGGAGACCGTGAGGGTCGGCCACGGGGCGGGGGCAGTCTGGACGCCGGCCTGGGTCTTGGTGTTCGTCATCGTTCCTTCTCTTCCTGGTGAGAGTTCGTCGGGCCGTTCGGCCCGGTGCCGGTCGGGGGGTTGCCCTCCCCCTTCCGACACCATTAATTAAACCATGTTCTCAAGAGTGGGGCAACCGGAGATGCCGTGATCGCCGCCACTCGGGTGCAGGGCGGCGGTGGCGCGGATCATCGCGGCGGCCTCGGCGGTGGTCCGCTCGGGCTCGCCTCCCCAACACCAGAGGAGGGTGCGCCGGTAGGCGTCCTCGGTGAGCTTCAGCTTTCGCCACCGGACGCCGGACACAGGGCGGCCGTTGATGTGGTTGCTGAGCACCACAAGGGAGTCGAACAGGGCGCGTTGGAAGATGTCCCACGGTTCACCGCGTACGGACCAGCGGGGCCGGACGGAGCGCACGCCGCGTTCCCACGCGTGCAGCACGGTGCACGGGGCGGCGCCACCCATCCGGCCGGGCTGCCAAAGGTCGTCACCCTGGTAGAGGCCGACGCGTTCGATGTGGTCGGCGGCGGCGGTGAGGATGCGGGCGGGGGTGGCCGGTGGCTTTCGAGCGGGCACGGTCATGCCTCCTGGGGTAGGTCGCGGGCTCGACGGCCGGGGGGCGGCGGATGGCCACCCCCCGGCCTTGACGGGGTTACGCGGCTATGGACCCGGCCGTGGTGCGGCCGATCCACTTACCGCCGATGTCGGCACGGCTGCCCGCCATCCATCCGGCTCCGTACCCGTTGCCGGTCATGGTGGTGGTGCCACCCTTCCGTGCACGCGGGTACGCCTGCCGGTAGCTGCGCGAGACGACGGCCTTGCGGTCCGCGAGCACGAGGGCCGCGCTGCGGCCGGTGACGGTGGTCTCGCCCCTGGCCTCTTCGCGTGCGCCGCGCTCGGCCTCCTCGATTCGGTCGCCCACCCGGTTGATGAAGCCGAGGAGCCAGGACCGACGCCAGGCACGCGCACCCTGACCCGGCGGGACCGACTGAGCGGCCAGTCCGCTGTTCATCTGAAGGAGAAGGGAGGTGTAGAGCAGTTCCACACGCTGAAGGTCGCTCGCATACCCGAAGATGTGCACCCGGCGCGCCGGGCCGCTGCCGTCTCGGCCAAGGTGGATCAGCTCGCAGCCGAGGGCGAGAGCAATACGGTTGATGAGGCAGACCCGCTCCATCGCCCACGGGCTATCCAGAACGATCTTGCGGTCCGTCGGGGCGCCGCCGGCCGGGTTGGCGTCGTTGAGCATCGCCTGTTCGACGCCGTACTTCGCCATCATCTCGAACGCCCGCTTCCGAGCCAACTCCGCCTCCGACTCCGGCGTGCGGGGGTCCTCCGCCTTGGCGAGAAGGGCGCGGATGGTTTCGAGCTTCGCGGGTGCCTTCGTGGTGCTCACGTTCGTTCTCCTGGTGAGAGAGGTTGTCGGCGGCCGGTCGGCCTGCCGTCTGCCGGTCGGGGGTCGCCCTCCCCTTCCGACATCACTAATTAAACCACGTTCTAGGGGTTGGGTCAACCCGCATATGGGCTCTGAACTGGCCTTTTCTCACACCCCACGGCCCGCACCCGCCCGGCCGGGCCCGGCCACAACGGGCCCAGGCGGGGTTCCCTCCTCGGTCGGACAGCTCCGCCGTACCAGGGTTCCGGGCGCGGTGTCCTGGCTCGCGTAGCGACCGCGCAGCGGCTCGGCCTGGACGCCGTGTCCGGGTTCCTGGTACG
>NZ_JBEOVJ010000081.1:0-38502 GCF_040295435.1 Streptomyces sp. NPDC002809 | reverse complement strand
GGGCCCGCGGGGGGGGGGGGCATGGTCGGGGCCCCGGTACCTCCTGGGGTCGGGGGGCCCGCTCCATGTCCTGGGGCCTTCCCGAGGGCTCGCGGTTACGGCCTGCGGGCCGAGGTCACCCGGTAGACGTCGTAGACGCCCTCCACGCTCCGTACGGCCTTCAGGACGTGCCCGAGGTGCTTGGGGTCGCCCATCTCGAAGGTGAAGCGCGAGGTGGCCACCCGGTCACGGGACGTCTGCACGGCCGCGGACAGGATGTTGACGTGCTGGTCGGACAGGATCCGTGTGACGTCCGAGAGGAGCCGGGACCGGTCCAGAGCCTCGACCTGGATCGCGACCAGGAAGACCGAGGACTGGGTGGGCGCCCACTCGACCTCGAGGATCCGCTCCGGCTGCTGCGAGAGCGAGTCGACGTTGACACAGTCCGCCCGGTGCACGGAGACTCCGCTGCCCCGGGTGACGAAGCCGATGATCGGGTCGCCGGGCACGGGCGTACAACAGCGGGCCAGCTTGACCCAGACGTCCTCGACGCCCTTGACGACCACGCCGGGATCCGCCTTGGCCCGGCGCTTGTTGCGTCCGTGCGAGGGCGGGGAGCTCTCCGCCAGGTCCTCGTTGGCCGCGTCCTCGCCGCCGAGCGCCTGCACCAGCTTCTGTACGACGCCGGCCGCCGCCACATGTCCCTCGCCGATCGCTGCGTAGAGGGACGAGATGTCGGGGTAGCGCATCTCGTGGGCGAGCGTGACGAGCGAGTCGCCCGTCAGGATGCGCTGGATCGGCAGGTTCTGCTTGCGCATGGCCCGCGCGATGGAGTCCTTGCCCTGCTCGATCGCCTCGTCGCGGCGCTCCTTGGAGAACCACGCACGGATCTTGTTGCGGGCCCGCGGCGACTTGACGAAACCGAGCCAGTCGCGAGAGGGCCCGGCGCCGGCTGCCTTGGAGGTGAAGACCTCCACCAGGTCGCCGTTGTCGAGCGTCGACTCGAGCGGCACGAGCCGCCCGTTGACCCGTGCTCCTATGGTCCGGTGGCCGACCTCCGTATGGACGGCGTACGCGAAGTCGACCGGTGTCGCCCCCGCGGGAAGCGCTATGACGTCGCCCTTGGGCGTGAAGACGAAGACCTCGTTGCGGGAGAGGTCGAAGCGCAGGGACTCCAGGAACTCGCTGGGGTCCTCGGTCTCCTTCTGCCAGTCCAGGAGCTGGCGCAGCCACGCCATGTCGTTGACGGTGTCCTGGCCGCGGCCGGTGTTCTTGGGGACGTCGGTGCGCACCTTGGAGGCGCCCGCGACGGCTTCCTGCTTGTACTTCCAGTGCGCGGCGATGCCGTACTCGGCGCGGCGGTGCATGTCGAAGGTACGGATCTGCAGCTCGACGGGCTTGCCGCTGGGGCCGATCACCGTGGTGTGCAGCGACTGGTACATGTTGAACTTGGGCATCGCGATGTAGTCCTTGAACCGGCCGGGGACCGGATTCCATCGCGCGTGCACGGTGCCGAGCGCCGCGTAGCAGTCGCGGACCGTGTCCACGAGCACCCGGATGCCCACCAGGTCGTAGATCTCGGCGAAGTCCCGGCCCCGCACGATCATCTTCTGGTAGACGCTGTAGTAGTGCTTGGGCCGTCCGGTGACGGTCGCCTTGATGCGGGCGGCGCGCAGGTCGGACTGGACCTCGTCGGTCACTATGGCGAGGTACTCGTCACGCTTGGGCGCCCGCTCGGCGACGAGGCGGACGATCTCGTCGTACATCTTGGGGTAGAGGATCGCGAAGGCGAGGTCCTCCAGCTCCCACTTGATGGTGTTCATGCCCAGGCGGTGTGCCAGGGGGGCGTAGATCTCCAGCGTCTCGCGGGCCTTCTTCTCCTGCTTCTCCCGCTTGAGGTAGCGCATGGTGCGCATGTTGTGCAGCCGGTCGGCGAGCTTGATGACGAGGACCCTGGGGTCCTTCGCCATGGCGACGACCATCTTGCGTACGGTCTCGGCCTGCGCGGCCTCGCCGAACTTGACCTTGTCCAGCTTGGTGACGCCGTCGACCAGCAGGGCGACCTGGTCGCCGAAGTCGCGCCGCAGGGTGTCCAGGCCGTACTCGGTGTCCTCGACCGTGTCGTGCAGCAGCCCCGCCATCAGAGTGGCCGGATCCATACCCAGCTCGGCGAGGATCGTCGTCACGGCGAGCGGATGTGTGATGTACGGGTCGCCGCTCTTGCGCTTCTGGCCGCGGTGCCAGCGCTCGGCGACCTGGTAGGCCTTCTCGATCTGGCGCAGCGTGGCCGACTCGATCTTGGGGTCGTTGCTGCGGACGGTGCGCAGCAACGGTTCCAGTACCGGGTTGTACGGGCTGGAGCGCTGCACGCCGAGGCGGGCCAGCCTGGCCCTCACCCGGTTGGACGACCCTCCGGTACGGGCCACCGGGCCCGCGGGCGCGGCCGGTGCCGCTGCGGGCTTGGAGGGCGGCTTCGGTGCGGTGGGGGCCGGGGAGACGGGGACGGCCGGCTGCGCGGGGGAAGCGGGCACGGGTCCGTTCGCCTCGGCGGGGGCCGGACCCGTGGCGGGCTCCGGAGCCGGGGGCTTCGGCTTCTCCGCGGGCTGCTGCGTCGCGGGCGTGGCTGGGGCCGCCTCGGGCTTGTCGGGCTGCGGGGCGGCGACTGGCTGGGCCTCGTCTGGCAAGAGCACTCCTCGTGCGGATCCGGACACCCGGAAAGGCCATCGTATCGACCCGGCGGCCGGTCCTCCCCCGGGGACCGTGAGAGCCCTCACAACGCGAAACGGGCACCCGGCTGTTCCCGGGTGCCCGCATCGGTGCGCGTCGCGGTGGTGCGCACCGTCCGGTGCCGTTCACGCCATGATCAGAGCACGACGCGGTAGTGGGTGGTCAGACGCCGCTCGTCGTCCAGGACGTGGAAGGCGAGGCCGGGCGGCTGGTCACGGTCCGCCGCGCCACCGGCCTCCCAGGGCATGCGCAGGGTCCAGGTGATGGCGGGGCCGACGATCAGCGGGCGGTCGGCGAACGTCGAGGCGGCCGCGGTGTGGGCGTGACCGGTGAGGACGGCGACGACGCGCGGGTGGGCGGCGAGCAGGCCGGCCAGCCGTCCGGGCTCTTCGAGCATGCCGGAGTCGGGCAGGGGGTGGTGGAGTTCCACCGGCGGCTGGTGGAACGCGATCAGCGCCGGGGTGTCCTGCGGCAATGCGGTGAGGGTGGTGTCGATCCAGCTGAGCGTATCGGCGTCGAGGCGCCCCTCGTCGCGGCCCGGAATGGTGGAGTCGCACATCAGGACGGCGGTGCCGGCGATGAGGTGGTGCCGGTTGACGGGGCCGTCGCCGGGCGCCTCGCCGAGCAGGGCCTTGCGGTAGGCCGGTCGGACGTCGTGGTTTCCGGGGCAGGTGAGTACCGGGAACGGGGCGGTCAGGATCCGGGCCGCTTCCTCGTACTCGCTCTCCGTCCCGTGATCGGCTATGTCCCCGGTGACCAGGAGTGCGTCGACCGGGCGGGGCAGCGCGCGCAGGTAGTCCATGACGAGGGTGGCGCGCCGGGTCGCTCTCTCGCTGCCGTCCAGGTGCAGGTCACTGATCTGGGCAAGAAGTGTCGTCATTCCTCTGTCTCCTCCATGGCAAGCCCGGGCGGCCGGGCGGCAGCGGGCGGGTGTCGCCGCCCTGCCCGCCGCCCCTCGCCGCACCTAACGGAAGTTTCCACTTTTACCGTTAGAACCTTAGGGTGTGGGCGGGGATGCGATCAAGTGGTCGTCGATTCGGCGCGAGAGCGGGAGGAGCACCCTGTGGAGCGATGGCCGGCACTGGAACTGGCGAGCACGATCCGGCACGACGGAGACGGTGGCGTCACCGACGACCTGGCCACCCTCCGGGGAACGACCCGCTGGATTGACGAGCAGGGCGATCTGCCGGCCGGCCGTGTCCCGGCGGCCGGACTCGTGGTGGACGAGGAGCTGAGACTCGGGATCGTCGCGCTGCGCCGGGCCGTCCGGGCCCTGTTCGCCCACGCGGTCGCTCCAGCTCCGCCCAGCCCGGCGGATGCCCGTCACCTGATGCCTGTCGACGAGGCCCTGGCCCATGTCAACGCGATGGCCGCCCGGGAACCGGTCGCCCCGCAGATGGACTGGCCTCTCCACGACGCCCCCACCGTCCGGCTGCTGTCGGCGCAGGACGATCCGCACGTGCGGATCGTCGCGGCCCTGGCCCGCTCCGCCATCGACTTCCTGACGGGCCCGCAACGCGAGCGGTTGCGCGCCTGCACCGCGCCCCGCTGCGTGCGCTACTTCGTCAGGAGTCACGGGCGGCAGGAGTGGTGCAAGCCCTCCTGCGGAAACCGGGCACGGGCGGCGCGCCACTACAGGAGCCGGCGCACGGCGGGCGAGGAGCCCTCCCCGTCCTGACGGTCTGCAGGGCGCCGGGGCGATGCCCACAGGTACGCGAAGAGGGCACCCGGATCGCTCCGGGTGCCCTCTTGGCTGTGCGTGTACGCGGTCGGTCAGACCGTGATCAGGGCCTCCAGCGGAGCGCCCTGCAGATGCGGCGCCAGGCGCTCACGGCCGGCCAGGAATCCCAGCTCCATGAGGACGCAGACACCTGCGACCGTGGCCCCGGCCCGCCGGATCAGCTCCAGCGAGGCCCCGGCGGTGCCGCCCGTGGCCAGGACGTCGTCGATGACCATGACGCGGTCGTCGGCCGACAGGTCCTCCGCGTGGACCTCGATCTCCGCGGTGCCGTACTCCAGCTCGTACGCCTGGCCGAGCGTGGCTCCCGGAAGCTTCCCGGCCTTGCGGACGGGGATGAAGCCGAGACCGGCCCGTACCGCGACCGGCGCGGCCAGGATGAAGCCGCGGGCCTCCAGACCGACGATCTTCGTGGCTCCGTGCCGTACGCACAGTTCCGCGAGTGCGTCCGTGAGGGCCGTGAACGCGACCGGGTCCGCGAGCAGCGGGGTGATGTCCTTGAACATCACGCCCGGCTTCGGGTAGTCCGCCACGTCACGGATCCGGCTGAGCAGCAGGTCCCTGGTGCTCTCGGTGGTGCTGGTCATCGACGCTTCCCCGGGCTCCGGCCGTGGCCCCTGGGGGGCTCCTGGCGCTGGCCGACGACCGCACCGGCGGGCGCGGTGTCCTCGGGGTACTGCTCGTCCGCCTGCTCGGCCTGCTCGGCCTCGTTGAGCTCGCCCTTGGCGGCGGCAGCGGCACGCTTGGCGAGGATCCGCTTCTTCAGCGCCTTCATCTGCGGTTCGCGTTCCTTGAGGTCGGCGACGAGCGGAGTGGCGATGAAGATCGAGGAGTACGCACCGGCGGCGAGACCGACGAAGAGTGCCAGCGAGATGTCGTTCAGCATGCCGGCGCCGAGGACACCGCCACCGATGAACAGCAGACCGGCGACCGGCAGCAGGGCGACGACCGTGGTGTTGATCGAGCGGACCAGCGTGCTGTTGATGGAACGGTTGGCGACCTCGCTGTACGTCCACCGGGTCTGCTTGGTGATCCCCTTCGAGCCCTCCTTGAGGCTGTCGAAGACGACGACCGTGTCGTAGAGGGAGTAACCGAGGATCGTCAGCAGACCGATCACGGTGCCCGGGGTGACCTCGAAGCCCACGAGCGCGTAGACACCGACCGTGATGGTGATGTCGTGGATCAGCGCGACGAGGGCCGCGATGGCCATCCGCCATTCGAAGGCGATCGCCAGGTAGATCACGACGAGGACCATGAAGACGCCGAGGCCGGTCCACGCCTTGTTGGCGATCTGCTCACCCCAGCTGGGGCCGACCAGGTCTGCCGCGATCTTCTCGGCCGGGACGTCGAGGCCCTTGGAGAGCTCGCCCTTGATCTGGTCGGACTTCGCGGTGTCGACCTCGGTGATCTGGATACGCAGACCGCCGTTGCCCAGCTTCTGGACGATGGCCTGGTGCCCGGAGGAGTCGGTCGCCAGCGTCTCCGCCTCGTTGACGGAGACGCTCGTCTTCGGGGTGGTGAAGACCGCGCCGCCCTTGAACTCGATGCCCATGTTCAGGCCGCTGACCGCCAGGCCGACGATGGCCGTGATGGTGATCAGGATCGAGATGCCGTACCAGATCTTGCGCTTGCCGATGAAGTCGTAGCCGACCTCGCCGCGGTAGAGACGGGCGCCGAGATTGCCGAGTCGCGACATCTCACGCCTCCTTCGGGTCGGTGGGGGCGTTGACACGGCGCGAACGGCGCAGCGGCGGCTTGGCTCCGAGCCGCTTCGGGTCCAGTCCGGACCACGGGTGACCGCTGGCGAAGAACTTCGTGCGGGCCATGAGCGTCATGACCGGCTTGGTGAAGAGGAAGACCACGACCACGTCGAGCAGGGTGGTGAGGCCCAGCGTGAACGCGAAGCCCTGGACCTTGCCGACGGTGACCACGAACAGGACCGCCGCCGCCAGGAACGACACGAAGTCGGAGACGAGGATGGTGCGCCGGGCGCGCGGCCAGGCCCGTTCGACGGCCGGGCGCAGTGTGCGGCCCTCGCGGATCTCGTCCCGGATGCGTTCGAAGTACACGATGAACGAGTCCGCGGTGATACCGATCGCCACGATGGCACCACAGACCGCGGGCAGGTTCAGCGCGAAGCCGATGGCCGGGCCGAGCAGCGACATGATCGTGTAGGTCAGGATGCCGGAGACCAGGAGGCTGAGAAGCGCGATGAACGCCAGCCCGCGGTAGTAGGCCACCAGGTAGATGACCACCAGGGCCAGGCCGATGGCTCCCGCGATGAGGCCTGCGCGGAGCTGCTCGCCACCGAGTGCGGCGGTGACGGTGGTGACGCTCTGTTCCTGGAAGGAGAGCGGCAGCGCACCGTAGGAGAGCACGTTGGCGAGTTCCTCGGCGGACTGCTGGTCGAAGCTGCCGGAGATCTCGGCGTTGGCGCTCAGCGCCGTGCTGACCGAGGGCGCCGAGACCACTTCGCCGTCGAGCGCGATGGCGAACTGGTTCTGCGGCGACTGCTGCTGGGCGAGCTTGCCCGTGGTCGTGTGGAACTTCTTGGCGCCGCCGCCGGTGAACTCCATCTGAACGATCCACTGACCGGTCTGCTGGTTGATCGCAGCCTTGGCGCTGTCCACGTCCGTGCCGTCGACCTCGGCCGGGCCGAGTACGTACTTGGCGGAGCCGTCCTGCTCGCACGCGACCACCGTGTCGGTGGCCTTGGTGCCCTGGGACGCCTTGGAACGGGAGGCCTTGCTGGAGCAGTCCAGTGCCTCGAACTTCTTCTGCAGATCCGCTGCGGCCGCCTGCTCCTCGGCGGAGGCGGTCGGGGTGGAGCTCGCCTCCGGCGTGGTGCTGGCCTTGGGCGTGGGCGTGGAGTCGGCCTTCAGAGCGCCGGTGACCGCGCGGCCCTGGGTGGTGGCGCTCGCGCTGGGCTTCGCGGACGGGCTGCTCGCCTTGTCCGAGGCGGAGGCGCTCGGCGTGGCGGACGGGCTGGCCTTGTCGGAGGACGAGGCGCTCGGCGCAGGCGTGGGCGTTCCCTGGGCGACGGTCAGCACCGGCCGGAAGTAGAGCTTCGCGGTCGTACCGACCTGCTCACGGGCCTGGGCGGAGTTCGTGCCCTTGGGGATGTTGACGATGATGTTGCGATCGCCCTGGGTCTGGACCTCGGCCTCGGAGACACCAAGACCGTTGACGCGGCGCTCCATGATCTGGACCGCCGTGTCCATGTTGGTCTTGTTGATCGCCGACTCCTGGCCGGGCTCGGCCTTCGCCTCCAGCGTGATGGACGTGCCACCGGCCAGGTCGATGCCGAGTCGCGGCGTCGGCTGGTCGGCCAGGAACATCCCGCCGGTGAGAGCGACCATGGCGATCAGGATCAGAGCCAGGGAACGCCCCGGCCTGCCCTGACCGCCGGCCGGTCCTCGGCCCTTCTTCGGTGCTGCCACCTTCTCGTTTCTCCCTGTCCAACCGCCCCGCGCCGGGTACGCGCCCGAGCGGCCACGAAGTTTAGTGGGGACCCGCCCCCGCAGAAGACCGCACGGTCCGGGGATGGCCGGATGCCTGTGGGCTCACGGCATCCCCGGGTCGTGTGCTACTTCGCGTCGGCCTCGCCGTCGGCCTTGCCCTCGGACTTCTTGTCGGCCTTGTCGTCGGCCTGCTCGGCGTCGTCCGTCTCGGTCTTCTTGACCAGGTCGGTCTTCGCGTCGTCCGAGGTGACCTCGTCGGCCTCGTCGGCCTCGGTCAGCGAGGAGGCGTCGTCCGGGACGACCGCGCCGTCGACGTCGAGCTCCTCCACGTCGCCGTGGACGATGCGGTTGTACTCCGCGTCGTCGAGGACGGCACCGATGGCGTTCTTCGCGTAGATGGCGTGGACGCCGGGGGCGACCTCAAGGAGAACGGTGTCCTCGTGAAGCTCCTTGACGGTGGCGTACATGCCCCCGATCGTCCGGACGCCGGTGCCGGGCTGCATTTCATTGCGCATGTTCGCAGCCGCCGCCTGCTTCTTCTTGGCGGACCGCGTCATCAGGAACATGGCCCCGATGAGCACGATGAAGGGGAGGAGAGTCACGGGATTCACGGGACGATTTTCCTTCGCACGACCGCGCTCGAAGGCGGCCTGGTCTACGGGGGTGGGTACACCGACCTTTAAGGGCGGCATCGGCGGAGTCTAAGCGAGTCCGCATCGATGGAACAACGCCCAGCATGGCACCGTGGTTCCTCTGTGGGTCAACCTGTGATGCATCACGCCCCGAACAGACCCTGTTGTCCCTTTCCGCCGTGCTGCGGAGGCACCAGCCCGAGATGAGCCCAGGCGGCCGGGGTGGCGACCCGCCCCCTCGGCGTCCTGGCCAGCAGTCCTTCCCGTACGAGGAAGGGCTCCGCGACCTCCTCGACCGTCTCGCGCTCCTCCCCCACGGCGACCGCGAGGGTGGACAGGCCGACCGGACCGCCACCGAAAAGTTTCAGCAGCGCTCCGAGCACAGCCCGGTCCAGCCGGTCCAGTCCCCGGGCGTCGACCTCGTACACCCGCAGAGCCGCGGCGGCGATCTCCCGGTCGATCCTGCCGTCGGCCTTGACCTGGGCGTAGTCCCGGACCCGGCGCAGCAGCCGGTTGGCGATACGGGGCGTGCCGCGCGAGCGCCCCGCGATCTCGGCGGCGCCTTCGACGTCTATCCCGACGTCCAGGAGTCCGGCCGAGCGGTGAATCACCCGTTCCAGTTCATTCGGGGCGTAGAACTCCATGTGCCCCGTGAAGCCGAAGCGGTCGCGCAGCGGGGGCGGCAGCAGTCCCGCTCTGGTGGTCGCGCCGACCAGGGTGAAGGGCGGCAGCTCCAGCGGGATGGCGGTGGCCCCCGGCCCCTTGCCGACGATCACGTCGACCCGGAAGTCCTCCATGGCCATGTAGAGCATCTCCTCGGCGGGCCGGGACATGCGGTGGATCTCGTCGAGGAAGAGAACCTCGCCCTCCTGGAGCGAGGACAGGATCGCCGCCAGGTCGCCCGCGTGCTGGATGGCGGGGCCGGAGGTGATCCTGATCGGGGCGTTCATCTCGGCCGCGATGATCATCGAGAGGGTGGTCTTGCCCAGCCCGGGGGCGCCGGAGAGCAGCACGTGGTCGGCGGTTGCACCGCGGGCACGGGCCGCCTTGAGGACCAGGTCGAGCTGTTCGCGCACCTTCTCCTGGCCGACGAACTCGTCGAGGTCCTTGGGGCGCAGCGCTGCCTCGACCGCGGTGTCCTCGCCGTCCGCGCCGGCGTCGACGAGTCGCTCGTCGAGGAGCTCGTCGGTGTCGGGTCCGGTCTCGTCCCAGTTCATCTCGTCAGTCCCGCCTCGGGTGTATCGGTGCCGTGCCGTGGAATGCCGGGCCGGCGTCAGCCGGGGTGTCGCCCGGGCCGGCTCAGCGCGTGCGGTTGAGGGTCTGCAGGGCGGCGCGCAGCAGCTGCGGCACGGGCGGCTGGGCGCCCTCCGCGAGGGCCGCCTCCGCCTGCGGTGCCACGGCGGACACCGCTTCGTCCGCCTCGCGGGTGGCGTAGCCGAGACCGATCAGGGCTGCGTGGAGCTGGTCGCGCCAGGCGGCGGAGACCGCGGCGCCGATGCCCTGCTGGCCGATGTGGGCGCCGACGGGCTCGCCGAGTCTGTCCTTCAGCTCGAGCAGGAGCTTCTGGGCGCCCTTCTTGCCGATGCCGGACACGGCGGTGAGCGCCTTCTCGTCGCCGGTGGCCACGGCGATGCGCAGGGCGTCCGGGCTGTGCGTGGCGAGCATGGCCTGGGCGAGCCGGGGCCCGACCCCGCTGGCGGTCTGGAGGAGCTCGAAGACCTGTCGTTCGTCGTCGTCGGCGAAGCCGTACAGCGTCAGCGAGTCCTCCCGTACGACGAGGGAGGTGGCGAGCTTGGCCTCCTTGCCGATGCGGAGGCCGGCGAGGGTGTTCGGTGCGCACTGGATGGCCATGCCGATGCCGCCGACCTCGATCACGGCCGTGGTCGGGGCGAGCGCGGCGACGGGGCCGCTGACGGAGGCGATCATCGGGGGACCTTCCGGACGGGGGCTGCTGCGGTGCGCGGGACGCGCGGGGTACGGGCAGCCGCTGCGGCCGCCGCGTGCGCCTGCTGGAGGCGGTTGAGCGCGGGGGCGCGCCAGATGTGGCAGATGGCGAGGGCCAGGGCGTCGGCGGCGTCCGCGGGCTTCGGAGGGGCGTCCAGGCGCAGGAGCCGGGTCACCATGGCGCCGACCTGCGCCTTGTCCGCGCGTCCGCTGCCGGTGACGGCTGCCTTGACCTCGCTGGGCGTGTGCAGGGCGACCGGGATGCCGCGACGGGACGCGCAGAGCATGGCGACCGCACTGGCCTGGGCGGTGCCCATCACCGTACGGACGTTGTGCTGGGCGAACACCCGCTCCACGGCCACGTACTCGGGCCGGTGCTCGTCGAGCCACTCCTCGATGCCGCGCTCGATGGCCACCAGCCGGTGGCCGAGCTCAGCGTCGGCGGGGGTGCGCACGACTCCGACGCCGAGCATCGTCAGAGGACGGCCCGCGACCCCTTCGACGACTCCGACGCCGCACCGGGTGAGCCCGGGGTCCACGCCCAGTACCCGCACGGTTCGCCCCCTCCTTGCCGATCGGTCAACTGTTCCCGCAGGCTATCGGCTCGCACTGACAATGCGACGGGCCGACGGGGTGTGTCCCCGTCGGCCCGTCCACGGAAAGCCGCGCCGGTCACCCGGCAGCCGCTCAGGCGTCGACCTTCTCCATGACCTCGTCGGAGACGTCGAAGTTGGCGAAGACGTTCTGCACGTCGTCGCTGTCCTCCAGCGCGTCGATGAGCTTGAAGATCTTGCGCGCGCCCTCTTCGTCGAGGTCGACCTGCATGGTGGGCAGGAAGTTGGCCTCGGCCGAGTCGTAGTCGATGCCCGCCTCCTGGAGCGCGGTGCGGACCGCGACCATGTCGGTGGCCTCGCTGACGACCTCATAGGTCTCGCCGAGGTCGTTGACCTCCTCGGCACCGGCGTCGAGGACCGCGTCCAGCACGTCGTCCTCGGACAGCTCGCCCTTGGGGACGATGACGACGCCCTTGCGGTTGAACAGGTACGAGACCGAGCCCGGGTCGGCCATCGAGCCGCCGTTGCGCGTCATCGCGACACGTACGTCGGACGCCGCACGGTTGCGGTTGTCGGTGAGGCACTCGATGAGCACCGCGACACCGTTAGGGCCGTAGCCCTCGTACATGATCGTCTGGTAGTCGACGCCGCCCGCTTCGAGACCGCCACCGCGCTTGACCGCGGAGTCGATGTTCTTGTTCGGGACCGAGCTCTTCTTCGCCTTCTGGATCGCGTCCACAAGGGTCGGGTTGCCTTCGGGGTCCACGCCGCCGGTGCGGGCCGCGACCTCGATGTTCTTGATCAGCTTCGCGAAGAGCTTGCCGCGCTTGGCGTCAATCACGGCCTTCTTGTGCTTCGTCGTAGCCCATTTAGAGTGGCCGGACATCTGCCTTCTCCTTCGCGTCACCAAATTCCGTACGAACCCGAGAGATCCTACCGGGGTCGAGTCAGCTGACTGCGCGCACCATGTCGACGAAGTACGCGTGAAGCCGGTGGTCTCCGGTCAGTTCCGGGTGGAATGACGTGGCAAGGGCGTTTCCCTGCCGTACCGCCACGATGTGGCCGCCGTGCTCGGCGACCACCTTGGCCTGCGCGCCCACGGACTCGACCCAGGGGGCCCGGATGAAGACGCCCTCGACCGGGCCGCCCTCGATTCCGGCGACCTCGACGGCCGCCTCGAAGGACTCGTTCTGCCGCCCGAAAGCGTTACGGCGCACGATCATGTCGATGCCGCCCACGGTCTCCTGGCCGGAGCGCGGGTCGAGGATCTTGTCGGCGAGCATGATCATCCCGGCGCAGGTGCCGTAGACCGGCATCCCGGCCCGCACCCGCTCACGCAGCGGTTCCAGCATGCCGAACAGGGCAGCCAGTTTGGACATCGTGGTGGACTCGCCACCGGGGATGACCAGGCCGTCGACCTCGGCGAGTTCCTCGGGGCGCCGGACCGGCCTGGCCAGGGCGTCCGCCGAGGCCAGGGCGATCAGGTGTTCCCGTACGTCGCCCTGGAGAGCCAGGACGCCGATGACAGGGGTGTCGCTCATCAGTGACTACCAGCCACGGTTCGCGTAGCGCTCGGCCTCGGGCAGGGTGTCGCAGTTGATGCCGACCATGGCCTCGCCCAGGTTGCGGGAGGCGTCCGCGATGATCTTCGGGTCGTCGTAGAAGGTGGTGGCCTTCACGATGGCGGCGGCGCGCTTGGCGGGGTCGCCGGACTTGAAGATGCCGGAGCCGACGAAGACGCCCTCGGCACCGAGCTGGCGCATCAGCGCGGCGTCGGCCGGGGTGGCGACGCCACCTGCGGAGAAGAGGACGACGGGCAGCTTGCCGAGCTCGGCGACCTCCTTGACCAGCTCGTACGGGGCGCGGAGATCCTTGGCGGCGGCGTACAGCTCGTTGTTGTCGTAGCCGCGCAGCCGGGCGATCTCGTTCTTGATCTGCCGCAGGTGGCGGACGGCCTCGACGACGTTGCCGGTGCCGGCCTCGCCCTTGGAGCGGATCATGGCCGCGCCCTCGGCGATGCGGCGCAGCGCCTCGCCCAGGTTGGTGGCGCCGCAGACGAACGGGGTGGTGAACGCGAACTTGTCGCTGTGGTTGACCTCGTCGGCCGGGGTGAGGACCTCGGACTCGTCGATGTAGTCGACGCCGAGGGACTGCAGGACCTGGGCCTCGACGAAGTGTCCGATGCGGGACTTCGCCATCACCGGGATGGAGACGGACTCGATGATCTCCTCGATCATGTTCGGGTCCGACATCCGGGCCACGCCGCCGTCCTTGCGGATGTCGGCGGGCACCCGCTCCAGGGCCATGACGGCCACGGCACCCGCGTCCTCGGCGATCTTCGCCTGCTCGGCGTTGACGACGTCCATGATCACGCCGCCCTTGAGCTGCTCGGCCATGCCGCGCTTGACGCGGGCGGTGCCGATGGCGGGGGCGTCGGACTGCGGGGTGGTGGGAAGCGTGGACACGGATCGACCTCACTCGGAGAAAAGATTGCTGAACGTGCAGGGGTGATGCACTGCTGAGCAAACTCTCCGGCACCAGTCCACAGCAAGGGCCAATAGGAGGCCGGTGGATCGTTTTGGTCCGCCGCGGGGCGGGCGCGGGTGTGCCACCCCGCCCCGCCCCGCCCCGCCCCGCGACTGCCTCCGTCAGCTGACGGGACGGTCCGCGAGGGCGACCGGCGGCTCGTCGTCCATCTCGAAGGCCAGCGGGAACGGGGCGTGCCCGGCCAGCCGGAACCAGCGCACCGTACGGTGGCGGCGCAGCGCACGCGCCGCCCGCACCGCGTCGTTGTGGAACCTGCGCGCCATCGGCACCCGGCGTACCGCCGCGGCCAGCTCCGAGGCGGCCTCCTCGCCGCCCGGGATCTCCTTCACCGCCTCGACCTGCGCCCGCTCGCCGAACACCGCGCGCAGGGCGGTGCTCAACTCGCTCTCGGCGACCTCGCGGTGCTCCTCCTCCGCCTGGCGGGCGGCGTGCGCGGCCTCGTACAGGACGATGGACGCCGCCGGGTCGAGGACCCCGGACGTGGCGAGTTCCTGGGTGACCGAGGCGCGGCGCAGCAGTTGGGCGTCGAGGGCGGCGCGGGCCGCGTCGATACGGGTGTGCAGCCGGTCGAGACGGCCGGCGGTCCAGCTGAGGTACAGGCCGATCGCGACGAGCACGACGGCGGCCCAGATGAGGGTTTCGGTCACGGGCGGCAAGGCTACCGGTGAGCGGGCGCCCGACGGGGCCGCGGACCGCGGGGAGATCCCTCAGGGGAACGCCTCAGTCCCGGGCCAGCCCGAACCGGGCACGCAGACCCGTACGTTCGTCCGCCGCCACCGACGCGGCACCGTCCGCCACCGTCTCGTACACCGCGAGGATGTCCGCCCCGACCGTCGCCCAGTCGAAGCGCCGCACATGCGTGCTGCCGCGCTCGCGCAGCTCCGCGCGCCGCTCCGGGTCGCCCAGCAGCCGGACCGCCGCGGCCGCCAGGGCGTCGGCGTCCTCGTTGGCGAACAGCTCTCCCGCCGCACCCAGGTCCAGTACCTGAGCGAACGCGTCCAGGTCGCTGGCCAGGACCGGAGCACCCGCCGACATGGCCTCGACGAGAATGATGCCGAAGCTCTCGCCTCCGGTGTTGGGCGCGACGTACACGTCGACGCTGCGCAGCAGCCGCGCCTTGTCCTCGTCGCTCACCATGCCGAGGAACTCGACGCGCGCGCGCATCTCCTTCGGCAGCGAGGCGACGGCCTCCTCCTCGTCGCCCCGGCCCGCCACCAGGAGCCGCGTGTCCGGGCGTGCGGCCAGGATCGCGGGCAGGGCCCGCATCAGGACGGGCAGGCCCTTGCGGGGCTCGTCGATGCGCCCGATGAAGCCGATCGTGCCGCCCTGCCACTCGGGGCGGGGTTCGGCCGCGGCGAAGAACCCGACGTCCACCCCGTTGGGGATGACCACCGCGTCGCCGCCCAGGTGCTCGACCAGGGTCCGGCGCGCGTATTCGCTCACCGCGATGCGCGCGCTGATCTTCTCCAGCGCCGGCTGGAGGATCGGGTACGCGGCGATCATCGCCCGGGAGCGCGGATTGGAGGTGTGGAAGGTGGCGACGATCGGCCCCTGGGCCGCCCAGCACGTCAGGAGCCCCAGTGACGGCGAGGTCGGCTCATGGATGTGGATCACGTCGAACGTGCCGTCGTGCAGCCACCGCCGCACGCGGGCCGCGGACAGGAAGCCGAAGTTCAGCCGGGCGACGGAGCCGTTGTACGGGACGGGCACGGCCCGTCCCGCGGACACCACGTAGGGCGGCAACGGCGTCTCGTCGTCGGCCGGGGCCAGCACGGAGACCTGGTGTCCGAGCCGGATCAGATGCTCGGCCAGATCACGGATGTGGAACTGCACGCCACCCGGGACGTCCCAGGAGTACGGGCAGACGATGCCGATCTTCACTGCCAGGGCCTTTCGTTCGGGTCCGGCCGGATCACGGAGCGGGGTCCGGTGCGTGCGGCTGCGAGGCGGAGGAGGGAGTCGCTGCGGAGCGTCGGCGACCGACGACACCGCGGGAGGGGGGCTCCCCCGGTCGAGCGGGGCCGAGACCTCGGGCAGTGCGTGCCGGGCCCCGCGAGCCCGGCACGCCCCGAACGAAGAGCCCTGAGGGCTGTCCCGTAATCCCTGGCGGGCGCGCGACGACAGCTACGGCACCTCGCCGCGTTGTCGGAACGTCCGAATACATCCAGTAGGCGGACTCTCCTCCGCCTTGCGATGCACCGCATCCGACGCCGCGCGCCGATCCACCACGGATTACGGGACAGCCCTTAGTCCCCGCGGGGTTCGAGGTCGGAGAGCCAGAGCCGTTGCAGCATGTGCCAGTCCTCCGGGTGCTCGGCGATGCCCAGGGCGAACGCGTCGGCCAGGGCCTGTGTCATCACGGACGTCCTCTCGGCACGGTCACCTGAGCCGGGTACCTCCACGGGCGGATGGATACGTGCCTTCATCACCGGCGTGTCGTCGTAGGAGAGCGTGACCGGCAGCAGCAGCGCACCGGTCTGCTGGGCCAGGAGGGCCGGCCCCGCGGGCATCCTGGCGGTGTCGCCGAAGAACGTCACCTCGACGCCCGAGGCCGACAGGTCGCGGTCGGCGACCAGGCAGACCAGGCCGCCCTCGCGCAGCCGGCGCGCCAGCGTCCCGAACGCGGTCCCGCCGTTGTGCGCGAGAACCTCCATGCCCAGGCCCTCGCGGTACGCCACGAACCGGTCGTACAGCGATTCGGGCTTGAGCCGCTCGGCAACCGTGGTGAACGGGACCTTGAGGTCCGTGGTGACCCACGCCCCCGCCAGGTCCCAGTTCCCCAGGTGCGGCAGCGCGAGGACGACCCCGCGCCCCGCGTCGAGTCCCTCGGTCAGCCGGTGCGCGTCCGTCACGTCGATGGACGCCCTGATCCGCTCCGGGGTCCACGTGGGCAGCCGGAACGACTCCATCCAGTAGCGCATGTACGAGCGCATCCCGGCCTTGGACAGCGCCGCGAGCCGCGCCGGACTCGCGTCCGGAACGACCCGCGCCAGATTCGACTCCAGCCGCAGCACGCTCTTGCCGCGCCGCTTCCACACCTGGTCGGCGATGGTGCGGAAGATCGCCTGCGCGGCAGGCTCGGGGAGCTTCTTGACCGCGGCCCAGCCGAGCCCGTACAGGCCGTCGCTCAGCCGTTCCTTCGGACCGGGCTTCGCCTCCCCCGACGCGCCGCTCACTGCGCCGCCTCGCTCCCCCGGTCCGACGCGGCCGACACCGCGGCGGCCGCGTCGGCCTCTGCGGATTCACGGCGCACGGTCACGACCCGCTGCACCAGCGTCACCAGGCTGCCCGCGGCGACGATCCACAGGGCGATGGGCAGCAGGATGTCGATCCCCGGCACACCGAACTTGTGGAGACCCGCCAGACCGGCGGCCACCAGGGAGATCACCAGGCGTTCGGCACGCTCCACGAGTCCGTTGACCGCCACCGGCAGACCGATCGACTCACCGCGCGCCTTGGTGTACGAGACCACCTGGCCGCTCGCGAGGCAGAAGATCGCGACCGCGCACAGGATGTTGTCGTCGCCGCTGCCCGCGTACCAGAGGGCGAATCCGGCGAAGATCGCCCCGTCGGCCACCCGGTCGAGCGTCGAGTCCAGGAACGCGCCCCAGCGGCTGGAGATGCCCGCCTGTCGCGCCATGTTGCCGTCGACGAGGTCGGAGAAGACGAAGATCGTGATGACGATCGTGCCCCAGAAGAACTCCCCCATCGGGAAGAAGACCAGCGCACCTGCCATCACTCCGGCCGTGCCGATCAGAGTGACCGCGTCAGGGCTCACGCCCAGACGGAGCAACAGTGCGGCGAACGGCGTGAGGACACGCGTAAAGAATGCACGCGCGTACTTGTTCAGCATGGCCTTCCCGAGGGTTCGGTGGGCCGCATGGCCCCATCGGCCACCGGCTGGAGGGTGCTGAAGGCCCCGGCCGGATCAGGGAGCGGCGTCCGGTGCGTGCGGCTGCAAGGCGCCGGAGCGTCCCCGCGGCTCCGCCATGGGGACGTTTCGGCAACGCCACAGTCGTGCGTGCCGGACGCCGCGAGCCCGGCCAGGCCCTTCAGCACCCTCCTGGCCCATCGTAGTCACGCCCGCCGCACTCCACCGTCCGGGCACCCTGGGGGGTGTCGTGCGACGGCGTAAGACGTATGGACGCGACCCGGACGGAGTGGAAAGCTCGGAACTACCGCGGGCGTCGTCGTAGCCGCCGCGGCGGCTCCCCCTCGTGCCCGTGCGACCGCTCCCCATCCCCGCGCCGGCGGGCCCCCTCCGGCGCCACCACCCGGGAGGCACGCGTCATGGGCGACAAGGCACACACGCACACCGGAGCCGCCACAGGAGCAGCGACGGCCGACCACCCCTCCGCCATCCGGAACGTGGTGCTGGTCGGCCACAGCGGATCCGGCAAGACCACCCTCGTCGAGGCAATGGCACAGACCGCGGGCGCGGTCAACCGGGCAGGCCGGGTCGAGGACGGCACCACCGTCTCCGACCACGACGGGATCGAGCAGCGCCGGCAGCGCTCCGTATCGCTCTCCCTCGTCCCCGTCGAATGGGACGGAGTCAAGATCAACCTGCTGGACAGCCCCGGCTACGCCGACTTCGTCGGGGAACTCAGGGCCGGTCTGCGCGCGGCGGACGCGGCCCTCTTCGTCGTCTCGGCCGCCCAGGAGGCCGACGCCGTCGCCGGCACCACCCGCGCCGTCTGGGAGGAGTGCGCGGCGGTAGGCATGCCTCGCGCCATCGTCGTCACCCACCTGGACACCGCCCGCACCTCCTTCGAGGCGATGACCCGGATCTGCGGCGAGATCTTCGGCGGCGACGACCCCGACGCCGTACTCCCGCTCTACCTGCCGGTGCACGGCCCCGAGGCCGCGGACGGACACGCCCCGCTGACCGGACTCACGGGACTGCTCACCCAGCGGATCTTCGACTACTCCGGCGGCGAACGGAAGGAACACCCGCCCGCGGAGTCCCAGCAGACACCCCTGGCCGACGCGCGCAACCGGCTGATCGAAGGGATCATCGCCGAGAGCGAGGACGAGACCCTGATGGACCGCTACCTCGGCGGCGCGGCCATCGACATCAAGACACTCGTCGACGACCTCGAACGCGCCGTCGCACGCGGCACCTTCCACCCCGTCCTCACCGCCGCCCCAGCCGCCGAAGGTGCCCGCCAGGGCATCGGCACCGTCGAACTCCTCGATCTGATCACCGGTGGCTTCCCCACCCCGCTCGAACGCCCCCTGCCCGCCGTCACCACCCTGCACGGCGCCTCGCTCCCCGCCCTGGACTGCGACCCCCGGGGCCCCCTGGCCGCCGAAGTCGTCAAGACGGCCTCCGACCCCTACGTCGGCCGGCTCTCGCTCGTCCGCGTCTTCTCCGGCACCCTGCGCCCCGACGACACGGTGCACATATCCGGCCATGGACTCGACGACCCCGGCCACGAGGCCAGGCCCTTCCACGAGGCCGAGATCCGCGTCGGAGCCCTCTCCTCCCCCTTCGGCAAGCAGCAGCGGCCCCTCACCGCCTGTATCGCCGGCGATCTCGCCTGTGTCGCCCGGCTGGACGCCGCCGAGACCGGCGACACCCTGTCCTCCCCGGACCACCCGCTGCTGATGGAACCGTGGACCATGCCCGACCCTCTGCTGCCGCTCGCCATCGAGGCACACAGCAAGGCCGACGAGGACAAGCTCTCCCAGGGCCTGGCCCGCCTCGTCGCCGAGGACCCCACCATGCGCCTGGAACAGAACCACGACACCAACCAGGTGGTTCTGTGGTGTCTCGGCGAAGCCCATCTGGACGTGGCACTGGACCGGCTGCGCACCCGTTACGGCGTACAGGTCGACGCCGTCCCCCACCGCGTCGCCCTGCGCGAGACGTTCGCCGGGCCGTCCACCGGACGGGGCCGCAACGTCAAACAGTCCGGCGGCCACGGCCAGTACGCCATCTGCGAGATCGACGTCGAGCCGCTGCCACCGGGCTCGGGCATCGAATTCGTCGACAAGGTCGTCGGCGGATCGGTGCCCCGCCAGTTCATCCCGTCCGTCGAGAAGGGCATCCGCGCCCAGGCCGCCCGCGGCGTCGCCACCGGACATCCGCTGATCGACGTGCGCGTGACCCTGCGGGACGGCAAGTCCCACTCGGTGGATTCCTCCGACGCCGCGTTCCAGACCGCGGGCGCCCTGGCCCTGCGGGAGGCCGCGGCCGACGCCCGCATCCAGCTCCTGGAACCCGTCGCCGAGGTCCGCGTGCTGATCCCCGACGACTACGTCGGCCCGGTCATGAGCGACCTCTCCGGCCGCCGCGGCCGGGTGACCGGCACCGTGCAGTCCGGCGCCGGACGCACCCTCGTACGGGCCGAGGTACCGGAACTGGAGATCGGCCGCTACGCGGTCGACCTGCGCTCCCTGTCCCACGGAACCGGCCGGTTCGACCGCACCTACGCCCGCCACGAGGCGATGCCGCCGCAGCTCGCCGACCGCCTCCACGAACAGCGGGAGAACGGAACGAAAGCCGCATAACGACCACGTCCGCTCGACGTTGTCCACAGGGCCGGACGGCGTACCGTTTCGGACGATACGCTGTGCTCCCAGCTCAGAAAGTGTGCCGGGCCCGGCAGTTGGGAAACAGCCGCAGGAGCGGTTCCTCGGCGGCGAGTGGGGGCGACAGTGGCCAGCAACGGATTCGATTTCTCACCCGGAGCACAGATTCCGCTCCAGGGCGCGGCAGGTGCGGCGGTGGCGACCAACGCCCTCGCCTCTGCCGCGTACCGCGACAGTCCGGTGGAGGAAATCCTCAAAGCCAACAGCGAGTGGCACAAGTCCGAAGTGAAGGAAGGGCGTTCCAAGCTCTTCAAATCCGACTACTTCAAACCCGACCTCGGCGAGGCCTTCTCCCGCGCCGTCCAGGAACGCACGCTGGGCGGCGCACGGAAAGCCCTCATCCAGTCGTTCGGCAGCGACCCCCAGACGGTCGTCGAGCACTGCCTGTCCGCGACCCGGCTCCGCAAGGCCCGCGACACCAAACTCACCGCCGTGACAGCCCTGTTCGGCTTCGCCTTCCTGCCCGGCATGCTGCTCTGGGTCATCGCGTTCCGCCTGCGCGACGGCCTCGCCAACACCAAGGACAAGGGCCTCGCCGCCATCGGCAACGCCCTGCTGCCCATCATCGGCATCGCCGCCCTCTTCCTGCTGATCAAGATGCCCCTCACCGGGCTCCTGGGGCTGTACCTGCGAGCGATGATCATCGCCCCCGTCATCGGCTGGCTGATCGCCAAACGGATCGCCGAGACCTCCGCCCAGGACATGCGCGCCCGCTGGGAGGGCCTGCTCTCCGGCGGCGGCGTCATCGCCAAGATCCCCGAAGCAGTCCCGACGAACCCCAACGAGACGGCCCGCGAGGCACTCCGCCAGGGCCTGGAGAAGCTCTCCGCCGAACAGCAGTCCAACTCCGTCTTCTACGCCGGCCCCAAGGGCATCCTCGGCATGGGCACCCGCTGGGGCAGCTGGCAGCTCGCCGAGGACCTCGTCTCCAAGGACCCCGGCAAGGAGTTCCACCAGTTCCGCAGCTGGGACCTGATACGAGTCATCCACGACCAGCTCAAGATGCTGGAGCGAGGCCCGCTGAACACCGGCGGGTTCCCCACTCCCTCGGTCACCCACTGGATCGTGTCGCCCGTCGGAGAGAACGCCGACTCGGTGTCGCGGCCCGAGGGCGAGGACGTCGCCACCTTCCAGGTCAAACCCCACGAGATACAGCGGATCTGCAACCACCAGCAGTTCGGCGGCGGCGACCGCCACTACCTGGGCGTCCAGTTCACCCTCTGGGACGGCCAGCTGGTCATCACCATGATGATCACCGTCACGGTGCTCTTCGAGACCCTTCGCATCGAAGTCACCGGACACGCACTCGGCCCGGTCCACTCCCTGTTCACCAGCAAGCCCGCGGCCAAGAAGAAGACGGTCAACAAGACCGTCAAGTTCTGGGAGACCCGCGACATCACGCTGGCTCTGGTCGAGTCGAAGGAAGTCGTCCGCCTCGCCCTGCGCGCCCCCTTCACCTGGTATCCGCCGCTCCTCGACTACCTCGGCGGCAAGATCGCACTGCCCGAACCCTTCGGACTGCGGCACGCCTGGGCCGAGAAGCCGTGGCGCCACCGCTTCATGGCCGACGACGCGATGCGCGCCGCCACACCCGTCCTGCGAGTCGTGCACAACGCCGCCATGAAGGTCCTCGATGAGAACGGCGTCGACACGGAACGCTTCGGGAACCGCTCGTCGATACTGAGCGGAATCGTCCAGGACCCCACCCCGCGCAAGGCCGACATCTACGACGCCTGAGCGCAGTCCCGTAGTCCGTGGTGGATCGGCGCGCGGCGTCGGATGCGGTACGTCGCAAGGCGGAGGGGCGTCCGCGTACTGGATGCATCCGGGCGTTCGGGCAACGCGGCGAGGTGCCTTGGCTGTCGTCGTGCGCCCGTCAGGGATTACGGGACAGCCTCAGGGTCTTTCGACCTACGGCAAAGGGCGCCCCGAAAGACGGGGCGCCCTGCGCGGTGGAAGAGGAAACCGGGATCAGACGGTGCCCGGCCAGGCGTCGGCCAGCATCGTGCGCGTGTCGGCCAACAGCTGCGGCAGCACCTTGGTGTGGCCCACCACCGGCATGAAGTTGGTGTCACCACCCCAGCGGGGCACCAGATGCTGGTGCAGATGCGCAGCGATACCCGCACCGGCCACAGCACCCTGGTTCATCCCGATGTTGAAACCGTGCGCACCGGACGCCGCCCGCAGCGCCGCCATCGCACGCTTGGTGAAATCGGCCAGCTCCAGCGTCTCCGGACCGTCCAGCTCGGTGTAGTCCGCGACATGCCGGTACGGCACCACCATCAGGTGCCCGCCGTTGTACGGATACAGATTCAGCACGGCGTAGACCTTCTCGCCGCGCGCGACGACGAGCCCGTCCTCATCCGACTTCGAGGGAATCTCACAGAACGGACAGCCGTCGCCGGCCTCCGGGCCGCTCGGCTTGTTCTCGCCCTGGATGTACGCCATCCGGTGGGGCGTCCACAGGCGCTGGAACGCATCGGGCGTTCCCACTCCGATCTGCTGCTCCGGCTCACTCGTCATGCCGATCAGCATATTGCGTACCCCGGGCAAAGCGTGTCGCCGGGGCCGATCCCGTCCCCCCGACGCGATGCTGGCCCGATGACCGACCGCAACCCGGCCCGGCCCTCGCCCGCCCTGACCCTCTGGGAACAGCGCACCGAAGTACCGCTCTTCGCCGCCTCGCTGCTCTTCCTGCTCGGCTACGCGGCCCGCGTCCTGGCCCCGAACGACGCCGAACCCTGGCACGACATCTCCCTCGCCCTGGTCGCCGCCACCTGGCTGCTCTTCATCGTCGACTACGCCGTGCGGATCCGGCTCAGCGGCCTGGGCCACCGCTTCGTACGCGTCCGCTGGCTCGACACGCTCGTACTCCTGCTGCCGCTGCTGCGCCCGCTGCGCCTGGTCAAGGTCTACACGGCGGTCCAGAAGCGCCACGACGAGCCGCGGCTGAGCCTGTACGCACGGGTGATGTCCTACGCCGGCCTGACTGCCCTGCTGCTCGGCTTCTCGGCCGCCCTCGCCGTCTACCACCAGGAGCACGACGCGCCGGGCGCCTCGATCAGGACCTTCGGCGACTCGGTCTGGTGGGCTTGCGCGACGCTCACGACGGTGGGGTACGGGGATGCCGTACCGGTGACACCGTGGGGCCGGGTGGTCGCGGCGTTCCTGATGGCCTGCGGACTGGCGCTGCTGGGAGCGGTGACGGGTTCGTTCTCGTCGTGGCTGATCCAGGTGTTCCGGCGGGAGGACGAGAAGGAGCCCCCGGTGAGCGGGTAGCTCACCGGGGGCCGGCCCCGCTTGCGCGGGGGAGCAGAATCTCTGACCCCGACTCTGGATCTCCTGCATCGGGTCGCCCCCGCTTGCGCGGGGACACATCACACCTGCACGCGACGCTCCACCACATCAACGAGCTTGGCGATCGCTTCGTCTCGGGCGATGCCGTTCTCCTGCGATCCGTCGCGGTACCGGAACGACACCGTGCCCGCGTTCATGTCCTCGTCACCGACGATGATCATGAACGGCACCTTGGCGCGCTGGTGGTTCCTGATCTTCTTCTGCATGCGGTCCGAGGAAGCGTCCACGTCGATGCGCAGCCCCTTCTTCCGGGCCTCCGCCGCGAACTCCTGGAGGTACGGGATGTGCGCGTCGCCGATCGGGATGCCGACCGCCTGGACCGGGGCCAGCCACACCGGGAACGCACCCGCGTAGTGCTCAAGCAGCACCGCGAAGAAGCGCTCGATGGAGCCGAACAGGGCGCGGTGGATCATGACCGGGCGCTGCTTGGTGCCGTCGGGGCCGGTGTACTCCAGGTCGAAGCGCTCCGGCAGGTTGAAGTCGAGCTGCACGGTCGACATCTGCCAGGTACGGCCGATGGCGTCCCGCGCCTGCACCGAGATCTTCGGGCCGTAGAACGCGGCGCCGCCCGGGTCCGGAACCAGGGGCAGACCCTGCTTCTCGGCGACCTTCTGCAGGGTCTCCGTGGCCTCTTCCCAGGCCTCGTCCGAACCGACGAACTTCTCCGGGTCCTTGGTGGACAGCTCCAGGTAGAAGTCGGTCAGGCCGTAGTCGCGGAGCAGGTTCAGGACGAAGGTGAGCGTCCGGTCCAGCTCCTCCGCCATCTGCTCCTTGGTGCAGTAGATGTGCGCGTCGTCCTGCGTGAAACCGCGCGAGCGGGTCAGGCCGTGCACGACGCCCGACTTCTCGTACCGGTACACCGTGCCGAACTCGAAGAGCCTCAGGGGCAGTTCGCGGTAGGAGCGGCCGCGCGCGTCGAAGATCAGGTTGTGCATCGGGCAGTTCATCGGCTTGAGGTAGTAGTCCACCCCGTCGTCGAGCTGCATGGGCGGGTACATGCCGTCGGCGTACCAGTCCAGGTGGCCGGACTTCTCGAAGAGCTTGCCCTTGGTGGCGTGCGGCGAGTAGACGAACTCGTAGCCCTCCTCCTCGTGGCGGCGCCGCGAGTAGTCCTCCATGGCCCGGCGGATGACGCCGCCCTTGGGGTGGAAGACGGCGAGGCCGGGGCCGATCTCGTCGGGGAAGGAGAAGAGGTCCAGCTCGTTGCCGAGCTTGCGGTGGTCGCGCTTGGCGGCCTCCTCCAGGAACTCCAGGTGCGCCTTCAGCTCGTCCTTGGTCGGCCAGGCGGTCCCGTAGATGCGCTGGAGCATCGGGTTCTTCTCACTGCCGCGCCAGTACGCCGCGGCGTTGCGCATCAGCTTGAACGCCGGGATGAACCGGGTGGTCGGCAGGTGCGGGCCCCGGCAGAGGTCCTTCCAGCACAGCTCGCCGGTCTTCGGGTCGAGGTTGTCGTAGATGGTCAGCTCGCTGCCGCCCACCTCGACGTCCGCGCCGTCGTCCGTGGAGGCGGAACCCTTGATGCCGATGAGCTCCAGCTTGTACGGCTCGTCGGCGAGCTCCTCGCGGGCCGCCTCGTCCGTCACGACCCGACGGGAGAACTTCTGGCCCCGCTTCTGGATCTCCTGCATCCGCTTCTCGATGGCCTTGAGGTCCTCGGGCGTGAACGGCTTCTCGACGTCGAAGTCGTAGTAGAAGCCGTCCTTGACCGGCGGGCCGATACCGAGCTTGGCCTCGGGGTGGAGCTCCTGCACGGCCTGCGCCATCACGTGTGCGGTGGAGTGCCGGAGGATGTTGAGGCCGTCCTCGGAGGAGATCAGGACGGGCTCGACGGTCTCGCCGTCGGCGAGGACGTACGCGAGGTCCTTCAGTTCACCGGCGATGCGGGCGGCGACGACGGTGCGCTCGCCGGGGAAGAGCTCGGCTGCCGTAGTGCCCGTCGTCACCACGCGCTCTTCCCGCTCGGAATCGCGTTGGATGGTCACACGGACGTCTGACACCGGTCTCTCCTGACTGAGGGGGCGCACCCGCATTCCCATGGCGGACGCAAGAGGAATCGTACCGAGCCGACGGCCCCCATAGCGAAATGGGCCGCCAGCCCCCCGCTACTCCCCCGTGCACGCCTCCTCGAAATAGTCGACGTTCTCCTGGAGCGACTTCATCAGCCGGTCCCTCTCCTCCTCGTCGACCTGCACCGGAACCACCTGCGAGGCCCTGGTCAGGCGCCTGAAGCCGCCACGGCTCTCCAGCCGGCCCTCCACCCGCACCGGCAGCCCCACGAGGTGGGCCTGGCCCGCGATCCGGTACGCCTCCTCGTCGAGCTCAAGCCGTACGTGCGGCACCTCGGCGCCCGCCAGGACCCGCAGCCGTACGATTCCGGGCCCGCGCGGCCCCGCGCGGCGCAGGCGGACGACGGCTCCGGTGATCCGTACCGTCACCGCCGGCTCGTCCCGCAGGTAGCGGGCGCCCGCCCGGCGCAGGGCCGGCAGGTCGCCCGGGGAGAACTCGACCGGTTCCGGCCGGACCGGGCAGCCGTCGGGGGCTCCCGCGGCGGGCGCCCATTCCAGCGCGATCCCGGCCCCCTCCGAGCCCCGGACGAGCGCGATGACCGCCTCGGTCAGTTCGCGGCTGACGCCCGCCTCGACAGCGGAGTCGAAAGCTTCCATGCCGCCGGTGGCGCGTTGGTAGTCGACGGCCTCCCGTGCGGCGTGCAGGGCTTGGTAGAGCCGCACGGCGAGGGGGCGGCCCGCCTCCACGGGGACGAACGCCGTGAGGTCGCGGCCGCCGGGTGCGGGGCCTATGAGGACGGAGCCGAGCGTCGCGAGGGCGCGCCGGCGGTGTCGGGCGCCGTGGTAACCGGCCCGGCCCCGGACGGCGAGTGCGCCGGCCAGCAGGATCTGACGGGCCGCACCGTGCAGCTGTTCCGCCCCGGTCCAGCTGGCCGCCCCGGCGGCTCCGGCGGCCGGTTCGGGCACATCGCGCCACCAGCGGATCTCGTCACTGGGGACGGTGAGGGAGACCAGGACCTCGCGGGCGGAGGGTGCGGCGCTGCGGGCGAGCGCGGTCAGGGCCTCCCCCAGCAGGTCCTCGCTGTCGGGGAACGCGGTGGTGTCGGGCACGAGCAGGCTGGTGGAGCCGCCGGGCGGGCCGGGCGGGGTCCAGCGGCTGTAGCGTCCGGCCGCACCGCCGCGCCGCCGCCAGCCGTGCCGGGCGAGAAGGACGCCGAGGACCGCGGGGTCGACCCGGGCAGGGTCGGGGATGCCGTCGGCCGGTGAGCCGGCGGGCCGGGGCCCGGGCTGCTCGGCGGGGTGGGGACGGACGGCTGACGGGAACACTTCGTTGACGGACTCGTCCATCGGCCTGTGCATCAGGGTCTCCCTCCCGCCCCGACACGGGTCATGATCTCGCAGAGCGCTCGGTCGTCGAAGATGCGCGAGGTCGGGATCCGCACGGTGGTCCGGTGCCGGCCGGTCACGGCGTGACCGGCCAGGTTGGTCCAGTAACAGCAGTGCCGCAGGTCGAGGCGGTCGTGTCCGGCCCGCAGCCAGTCGTCCTGGCTGCGGGGCACGATCATCACGACGAGGATCTTGTGCACGGACACGGGGGTCCGGGCGAGCTTCACGAGGTGGGCGTTGTCGAGCGTGAAGGCGAACGTCGGGCCGGGCGGCCGGGCCGGTATCTGGTAGGTGCACTTCAGCTGGACCTTGATGGTCACCTCGTCGTCGACGACGTGACCGGGGGCTCCGTGGCTGACGTGCCAGTCGATGCCGTTGTCGGGGAAGGGCTGCGACAGGGAGCACCCCGCCGCGGCCGCGACCGCGTGCAAGTAGCCCACCTGGAGGGTCTCCATGCAGGCGGTGGTGGCGAGTGCGCCGCGCAGCGGTACGGACCGCTGGGGCAGCAGCCCACTCGGTTCGGGCTGCGCGAGCGCCATGGCTCCGTAGACCTTCCGGGCTGTGCCGATGGGTGAGTCGGACGCGGCGGCGTTTCAACCTCCGGCCCCGTCACCTGTGTTGTCACCGCACAGGACCGCCCTCAAACGGCGTATCAGGCAAAGGGCGCGGGTATCACCGAACCGGGCAGAGGAATCACACCATCTGCCGCTCGGGCGCGAGGAGTTCGGGGATGACTCATTGGTACGAGGGGCCACTGGCCTCTTTCGACACCGAGACGACGGGAGTGGACGTCGAGCAGGACCGGATCGTTTCGGCCGCGCTCGTCGTCCAGGACAGTGCCGGCGGGCGGCCGCGTGTCACCCGCTGGCTGGTGAATCCGGGGATTCCGGTGCCCGTGGGGGCGACGGAGATCCACGGCCTGACCGATGACCACCTGCAGCGCAACGGGCGATGGCCCGCGCCGGTGGTCGAGGAGATAGCCAGGGCGCTGGCCGAGCAGAGTGCGGCGGGCCGGCCGCTGGTCGTGATGAACGCGCCGTTCGATCTGACGCTGCTGGACCGGGAGCTGAGGCGGCACCGGGCGTCGTCGCTCGCCGGCTACCTGGAGAACACCTCGCTGTGCGTGCTGGATCCACGGGTGCTCGACAAACATCTGGACCGCTACCGCAAGGGCCGGCGCACACTCACGGATCTCTGCGAGCTGTACGGGGTGGTGCTGGACGGGGCGCATGACGCGGCCGCCGACGCGGCCGCGTCGCTGGAGCTGGTGCGGGCGATGGGGCGGCGGTTCGCCGCCCGTCTGGAGCGGCTGTCACCGGCGGAGCTGCACACGCTCCAGGCGGTCTGGCACGCCGCCCAGGCCCGTGGCCTGCAAGCCTGGTTCGCCAAGAGCGGGACGCCGGAGACGGTGGATCCGGCGTGGCCGCTGCGCCCGGAGCTGCGCGCCGCGGCGTGAGCGGAGCGGGAGTCCCCACGCCCGGAAACGCGGAAGCCGGTCCGTCGGTTTCGCTGACGGACCGGCCTCTCCCGGGGTGGGCGATACTGGGTTCGAACCAGTGACCTCTTCGGTGTGAACGAAGCGCTCTCCCACTGAGCTAATCGCCCGGGAACGGGTTGAACCATACAGGGCTCGGCGGGTGTGGTTCAAACCGCTTCCAGCCGAGCCGCGAGACCACGTCGTCCGGCCCGCATCATCAGGGCGTGGTTGGCCCGGAACACGGCCCGTCCCGGCACCGCGAGGACCCGCATGAACAGGCGGCGCACCACCACCTCCTGTTCGTAGGTGGCACGGCTCCCGGCGCCGTGCGGCACGACGGTCCAGCGCGCCCAGCCTTCGAGATCGCCGGTGAGCGTCACTTCGAGGACGCCGGCGGTCACGTCGCGGTGGTGCGCGCGCATGGTCAGGACGAGGTCGTACGGGAGGAGGGAGCGGATACGGGCGGTGCCGGGGGCGCCGTCGACGGAAGTGACCTCGCGGACCTGGGGCCACCATTGCGGGTAGCGCTCGACGCGTTCGAGGTGTGCGTAGACGGTGCCGGGCGGGGCGGGGAGATCCCAGACACTGACAAATCGATAGTGGCTCCAGTCCATGTCTCCAGGATGCGCGTACTCAGCCGGGCATCTGAGTACCTGTGCGCATGCCCGGTCGCGTGACCGGCAGCACACTCACCTCCATGGAACATGTGCCGCCACCCGCCGAGGAACTGGTCCTCCTCGACCACGAGCTCGCCCGGCTCGATCTCCGCCGGTCCCAGCTGCTGACCCGTCGTACCTGGCTGCTGAGCGTGCTGCAGGCGCCCGGCCCCCGGCCGGCCGCGCCGCACGCGCCGCAGTTCCCGCAGCCTCCGGCCCGTGCCGGGGCTCCGGCCTCCTTCGCGCCGCCTGCTCCTCCGGTCCGTACCCGCAGTGCGCAGAACGCGCTGCTCGTCCTCGGCGGTCTGCTGCTGACGATCGCCGCGATCGCGTTCACCCTGGTCAGCTGGGGTCAGATGGGGATCGGTGGCCGCTCGGCGGTCCTGACCGCGGTCACGGTCGCGGCCCTGGCCGCGCCCGCGATGCTCCTGCGACGGGGCCTGTCCTCGACGGCGGAGGCGCTCGGGGCGCTGGCGTCGGTGCTGATGGTGCTGGACGCCTTCGCCCTGTACCTGGTGGCGGTTCCGGAGGCCGGTGCGCTTGAGTACGCGGCGGCCGCCTCGGCCGTACTGGCGGTGCTCTGGGCGGCCTACGGTCTGCTCCTGGACCGGCTGCGGCTGCCGCTGCCCCTGGCCGTGGTCAGCGCGCAGCTGCCGCTGCTGCTGTGGGCGTGGGCCGGGGAGGCGGACGCCCTGGTGTTCGCCGTCGCGCTGCTGGCGACGGCGGCACTGGACTGTGCGATCACCATGTGGTTCAAGGGAGTTGCGGTCCGGGTCACGGCCTGCGCAGGTCTCTGGGTCACCGGTGGTTCGGGGCTGTTGGTGGCTCTGGCTAAGTCGGTGTCGGCCGAGGGGCCGGCGGGTGCGGTGGTGCCGGGGGCGCTGCTTCTGGCCGGTGCGGTGATCGCTCTCGTAGGGGCCCGGCGTGCGCCGGCGGCTCACGCGGTGGCTGGAGGCACGGTGGCCGGGCTGGCCGCTGTCGCCGCGGTGGGCGGGGTCCTGGCCGCCGGGGTGTCCGGTGGGTGGGCGGTGCCGGTGTATCTGGTGTGCGGCGGGCTGCTGTTGCTGGGTGTACGGGCTCCGCTGGGGCGTCCGGCCGTGCGGGGGCTGATGTGGGCGGCGGGTTCGGTGACGGCCGCTTCGGTGCTGTACTCGGCCGCCCCGGTAGCGGTGGCGCTGGTGGGTCCGGTGGCTCAGTTGGGCCGGCTGTGGTCAAAGGCTCCGTACGCAGGGGTCCGGGGAGCGCTGGGGGCCGCGGATCTGCCGTGGCAGGAGATGGCGGCGGCGCCGGTGGTGCTGCTGGCGGTCGCTGCGGGGCTCGGGGCCGCGTACCGGTCGTGGGAGGGCGTGGTGCGGTGGGCGGGTCCGGCGCTGTCCCCCGGTCCCGTGTGGCGGACGGCCGCCGCGGCGTCGGCGGTGGTGACCGGCTGGGCGGGGCTGACGGTACTGCCGCCCGCGCTGAACGTCTCGTACACGGCGGCTGTTTCGTTGCAGTCGATGCTCGTCGCGGTGGTTCTGGCCCTCGCGTTGGGCGCGTTGCGCCGCGGGATGACGGGTGTGGCGGTGACCGCGTGGGTGTGCGCGTCGGCCGGTGCGGTGAGCGTGGCGTTGCTGTCGCTGGGTTCGGAGCCGGCCACCTATGCGGTGTTCGGGACGCTGTTGCTGATGTTCGCCGGCGCTGCGACGGCGTTGGAAGGGCCTGAGGATCCGTCGCGTTCCGCGGTGTTCACGACCGTGCAGGCGGTGGTGGTCTGTGCGGCGGTGGTCTGTGCCGCGGTGCTCGCCGTCGCGTTCGGCGCGTCGATGGGGCTCGCGGTGTACGAGGCCGCGCCCGTGCTGCTCGTCGTCCCCGCGCTGACGGCCGGGCTGGGTGCACGGCTGAAGGGTCACCGGGTGGCGCTGCCGCTCGAACTGACCGGCGGGGCGGTGGGCCTCGCCGCGGTCGTGGCGGCTCTGGGCGACCCGCCGTTCCTGGCTCTGGTGCTGGCCCTCTGCGGGGTGCTGGCGGCGGGGACGGCGCTTCGCCCGGAGCGGCGGGAAGCGGCCGGGTATCTGGCGACGGCGCTGTTCGTCCTGGCGTCCTGGGTGCGGCTGTCCGCGTCCGGGGTGTCGTCCCCGGAGGCGTACACCCTGCCGGTGACCGTGCCCGCGCTCGTGATCGGTGTGCTGCGCCGTCGTCGCGATCCCGCGGCGTCCTCGTGGACCGCGTACGGGGCGGGGCTGGCGGTGACGCTGGTGCCGGCGCTCTTCGCGGCCTGGGTCGACCCGCACTGGCTGCGGCCACTGTTGCTGGGGGTGGCGGCGCTGGTGCTCACGCTGCTGGGAGCGCGGCTGCGGCTCCAGGCGCTGCTGGCACTGGGCGGTGCGGTGCTTGCGCTGGACGCGGTGCACGAGCTGGCACCGTACGTGGTGCAGGTGGTGGGCGCGATGCCGCGCTGGGTGGCGCCCGCACTGGCCGGGGTACTGCTGCTGGCCGTGGGGGCCACGTACGAGAAGCGGCTGCGCGACGCACGACGGCTGAGGGACGCCCTGGGCCGGATGCGGTGACGTTCCGCATGCCGGCCCGGGGCGCCCTCACGGACCTCAGGCCGGCATGCGGTCGCCGACCAGTGCGAGGTTCTCGATGGCGGCGAGTCCGTACAGCGCGGTGTCGTTGGTGTAGACCCAGTTGGCCTCGCTGCCCGGGACGGTGGTGACCGGGCCGCTCACCTTCTCGGTCTTCCAGGGGGCGGATTCCTTGTAGCCGTCGCTGTTGTAGAACTTCTCCCAGGCACGGGCGGCGAGCTTCTCGTCGCCCGTCTGCACGGCGGCGTACGCGTCCATCCTGGAGTGGCCCTGGAAGAGGAGCAGGCTGCCGAAGTTGGAGCCGTAGCGGGCGGTCTGTTCGGCCTTGGTGGCGTTGAAGTAGCGGCAGTAGTCGAGGTACGCCTCCTTGAACTTCGGCATGTCGACCAGGCCGATGAGTTCGGCGCACAGTTCGTTGAGCCCGAAGACGCCGGACAGGTGGGAGACGCTGACGACGGGTTCGGTGGCGACGGCGAACTTCCCCGTGTCCAGGTCGTAGAGGCCGCTGCCCTGGACGAATCCGTTGGGCTGGGCGGCGATGGTCTCCATGGTGCCGAGCACCCGGGCCCTGGCCTTCTCCGCCTGCGGTCCGCCGCGCTCCCATTCGGTGAGCCACGCGGAGACGAGTCCGCTCCAGTCGGTGCCGAAGCCGACGGACAGTGCGTGCCGGTCCGGGGTGTAGGGCTCGGTGCGGATCTTGCGGAGCGGGTCGAGGCCGAGGAAGGTCTCGTCGGAGTCGACGTTGGCGCGCATCAGGTCGCCGACGCGTTCGTCCGCGGTGAGGAAGTAGTAGAAGCGCCGGTAGGTGGTGTTGGCGATGCGCTGCTGCTTGGCGCTGTCCGCGTAGTGCTGGACGCCGTGGCGGGTGCCGAGGCCGGCCCAGTCGCCGAGGTGGTAGACGTCGACCTCGCCGGTGTGGCGGGTCATGGCCTCGGCGAAGCGGAAGATGTCGGCGCGTCCGGAGCGCAGGTAGGCGTACCAGAGCCAGAGGTCGGGCGAGAGCTCGGAGTTGTCCCAGGCGTAGCCGCCCACGTCGTAGCGCCACTGGTGCCGGGCGGGGTCGTACGAGTGCATGATGTCGCCGTAGTCCCAGAAGCCGTACCAGCGGCGCATCTCGACCTGGTCCTTGTAGTACGTGAACAGGAAGTCCAGGTGGTCCTCGATCTTCGCCCTGGCCGGGGTGGAGCGGTCGACCGGGGAGAAGAGTCCGCCGAATACGCCCGCCCCGATGAGCTGGGACGGCGGGGCGACGAGCTGCGGGAGGGTGCGCACGGTGCGGGTCTGCTGGGCGAGGGCCTCGGCGCTGGGGGTGGAGTCGTTGGCCCAGAAGACGAGTTCGCTGGTGCGGGCGATGCCGTACGGGGTGCCGAAGCCGGGCTCGTAGTCCTCATAGGTGATGTTGAGGCCTTCGAGCTGTTCGGCATAGGTGTCCTGGCCCAGGCCGTCGTGGTAGAAGCGCAGGTCCATCGGTTCCGCTTCGGGCGACCAGAGCCAGAGGGTGACCTCGGCGGCGTCGGTGTCCGCGCCGCGGATGTCGAGCTGGGCGGGGAACTTCTCCCAGAAGTCGCGCAGCCCGAAGGAGAGTCCGCCGCTGGCGCCGCCCACGTATCCGAAGCCGGAGGCGCGCCGGCCGCCGCCCGCGGCGATCCAGCCGTGGCCCTTCTTGGTGCGCTTGCGCAGCGAGAAGCCGTCGGAGGAGAGCTGGCTGAGGGTGTAGTCGCCCCACGTGGGGATGAGCGGGAGGCGCGTGGTGACGCGCTGGTCCCAGGTGGCCGGGTCGGGCAGCTTCGTGCCCTCGAACTGGGCGGCCTGGACGGCCGCTCCCGGGTCGCGGCGCAGTCCGGTGATGCCCTTGACGGCTTCGCGGAGCATGCCGCTCTCGTCGCCGCCGATACGGATGTGGCGGTCGTAGGTCTCGTCGCGCATGGGGACGGTGAAGCGGACGCCGAGGCCGCGGATGAAGTCCCCGCTCGCCTTGCCGGGTTCCTGGGTGCCGTCGAAGGTGATGGTGTGCATCATGCGGAACGATTCGGCGCCCGCGTAGAAGTAGAGCCGGACGGAGAACGGGAGCCAGGAGCGGTTGCCGTGGCGGTGCTTGCCGTCGATGCGGACGACGGCGCGGACGGGCCCGCTCTGCTCCACCTCGGTCTTGCTGATGGCGCTCTCGAAGCGTTCGTACTTCTCCTGCCCCTGGTCGCCGTCCTCGATCTCGCCCTGGCGGATCAGGACGAGGCGGCCGTTCTTCGCGATCTCGGTGGAGCCTCGGGTGAGGGAGGTAACGAGCGAGGAGCCGGTCTTGCCGATCTTCGCGGTGATGACGCCGGTGGAGACGGTGATCGAGCCGCCGCTGTTCTTGACCGTGACCTTGTTGGCCGCGGCGGCGGGTTCGCCTGTGGCGAGGGTGAACTTCTTGGCTCCACCGGCCTCGGGGCCGACCGCGTGCGCGGTCCACTTCAGGGAGCCGTCGGGCCATTTGGCGGTGGCCCAGGTCTGGACGGGGATGTCCTTGCCGTCGGGGGTGGCGAGGGCGAACTTCTGGTCGGCGGGGAAGCGCCCCTTCGCCCACGGGACACCGAAGGTGGAGCCGGGGGCGGCTCCGAGGCCGTCCTCCTCCAGCCAGCCGATCTCGACGGGGCCTTCGGTGGCCTTCCCGGTGGCGGCGGTGGCCTGCTGGGCGGTGCCGTTCAGCACCCAGGAGAAGGGGGTGGCCGCGCCGGCGACGGCGGCTGCCTTGAGGACGGTGCGGCGGGGGATCGGGGACATCACGACTCCAATTCGTGGCGGGAATGCGTGGCGAAAATGGGCATGACTGATCGCACGCTGACGCGTGGTGGGAGGTGGATCCGGGAGGTGGATCCGGGAGGTGGGTCCGGGAGGTGGGTCCGGGAGGTGGATCAGCGGCGGTCGGCGGCGACCGCCGCGGCGGCCAGACAGCCGAGGGCGGGCGCGGCCAGGGGCGGCACCTGCCAGGTGGCGAGGGCCAGGGCGACGAATCCGCCGACGAGCAGCAGTGATCCTGCCGGGTCGGTGAAGGTCCGGCGGCCCGCGGCCCGTGCGGTCTGCGCCCAGGGGGTGCCGGGCCGCCAGGCGGCGGCCGTGCGCAGCCCCCAGACGGCCACGGCCGGCAGGCCGAGCAGGCTCACGGCGACGAGCGGGCGGCCGCCCGGCAGCAGACCGGACCGGGCGACCTGCCAGTCGAAGGCGAGCAGCGCGAGCGCCGCCCACCACAGCAGGGAGATCCGCCAGCCGCTGCGGAACGCCTCCCGCACATCGGCGGCGAACTCCCGCACCCCGCCGGCCTCACCGGCCAGATACCGGCGCAGGTGCCTGCTCCCCGCAGCGAAGGCCGCGGGGAACGTGACGAGGGGCAGCGCGGCGACGGTGATCCACACGCCGGTGAGCAGGCATTCGGAGAAGACGCTGAATCGCTCCCGGACGAAGGAGGTCCTGGGTGCGGTGCCGGATTTCGCCGCCATGGATTTCGTCGCCACGGTTGTTCAGCCCTTCAGGCCGGAGGTGGCCATGCCGTCGATGAGGTAGCGCTGGAAGGCCAGGAAGAAGGCGAGTACCGGCAGCAGCGCCACCAGTGACATCGCGATCATGCCGCCGTAGTCGGCGACGGCGTCCTGGTCGATGAACATCCGCAGCCCCATCGAAACGGTGTACTTGTCCGGCTCGTTGAGGTACAGCAGGGGGCCCATGAAGTCGTTCCAGGCCTGGATGAAGGTGAAGATGGCGCTGGTGATGAGCGCGGGCCGGCACAGCGGCATCACGATCGACCAGTAGATCCGCAGGTGCCCGCAGCCGTCCAGCCGGGCCGCCTCGTCGAGTTCCTTGGGCAGTCCGCGCATGAACTGGACCATGAGGAAGACGAAGAACGCGTCGGTGGCGAGGTACTTGCCGATCAGCAGCGGGGTGAAGGTGTTGATCAGCTCCAGCTTCTGGAACATCACGTACTGGGGAATGATCAGTACGTGATACGGGAGCAGCAGCGTCCCGATCATGACGGCGAACATGATGTTGCGCCCGGCGAATCGGACCCTGGTGAAGGCGTAGGCCGTGAGCGAGCAGGAGATGACGACGCCGATGACCGAACCGACCGATATGTAGGCGGAGTTCAGGAAGAACTTCCAGATCGGGATGTCGGCGATGCCGTCGGCGAGCCGCCGGTAGTTGTCGGTGATCGGATCGGTCGGGAAGAGGTTCAGCGCGCCGACGATGTCCTCGCTCGGCTTGAACGAGGCGCCGATCGTCCACACCACCGGGTAGAGAACCACCACGAGGAGGGCGAGCGCGCCGATGTGCCAGGCGAGGGAGCCGGGAAGCCGGCGTCGTACGGCGGCAGCGGTGTCCATCGGGGTCATCGGCCCCCCTCCTCGTAGTGCACCCAGCGCTTCTGGGACCAGAACAGCACGGCGGTGACCAGGCCGACGGCGACGAGCAGCAGCCATGCCATGGCGGAGGCGAAGCCCATGCGGCTGTTCGCGAAGCCCTGGTCGTACAGGTAACAGGTGTAGACGAGTGTCGCGTCGGCCGGTCCGCAACTGCCGTTGCTGACGATGTAGGCCGATCCGAAGATCTGGAAGGAGTGGATGGTCTCCAGCAGGACGTTGAAGAACAGCACCGGCGAGATCATCGGCAGGGTGACGCTCCAGAACCGGCGCCAGGGGCCGGCCCCGTCCATCTCCGCCGCCTCGTACAGCTCCCTGGGGACCTGCTTGAGGCCGGCCAGGAAGATCACCATCGGGGCGCCGAACTGCCAGACCGTGAGGGCCACCAGCGCATAGATGATCATGTCCGGGTCGCCGATCCAGCCGCCCGCGTCGATGCCGAACAGCTGCTGTCCGCGGTCGACGACGGCGTCGTCGGAGAACAGGGCGCGCCAGACGATGGCGGCCGAGACGCTCGCGCCGATCAGCGACGGGGCGTAGAACGCGGCCCGGTAGAAGGACTGGCCCCAGCGCTTCTGGGCCAGCAGCATGGCCACGGCGAGCGCGGCGGCCAGCTTGACCGGGGTGCCGATCACCACGTACCAGGAGGTCACCTTGACCGACTGGCGCCAGCGGGGGTCGGCGAACATGTCGGTGAAGTTCTTCAGGCCCACCCACTTCGGGGCGTCGAACAGGTTGTAGTCGGTGAACGCGAGGTACAGCGAGAACACCATGGGTCCGGCGATCAGAAACAGGAAGCCCGCGATCCAGGGCGACATGAAGAGATAGCCGGTCAGATTCTCGCGGTGGCCCCGCGGTGGAGCGGGGCGGGTCTTGCGTCCCGGGCCGTTCCGCTCCACGGCGGCGAGGTCCCTGTCGAGGACCGGGCCGCTCGTGGAGGTCTGGATGTGAGTCACCGCGTCATTCCTCTCAGTTCGAGGCGAGGGCGGTCTTCGCCTCGGAGAAGAACTGCTTCACGGAGTCCTCCGGCGAGGCCTTGCCCAGGGACATGTCGCCCGCGATGCGCAGGAACGCCGCCTCGACGACATCGGCGCCGGCCGGGTGCGGGGTGATGGGCTCCAGCACGCCGGCCCTGGCGATCTCGGTCTCGTAGGCGCCGATCGCCTTGCTCGGGGCGTCGGTGGGCCGGAAGGCCTCGAACTGCGCGGTGGTGGCGGGGACTCCACGGTCGTAGCCCATGATGCGGGCGACCGCGGGGTCGTGGGTCATGAAGCTGATGAAGGTCGCGACCTCGGCGGGGTGCTTGGTCCGGGCCGTGCCGCTCAGCATCAGGGAGCCGAGGTACTGGCCGGTCTTCTTGCCGTCGGTGCTCGGGATGGGGGCAAGGCTGTAGCTGCTCTTGCCCTCGGCGCTGTAGCGGACCGAGAAGTTGTCCCAGGTGAACTCGCCGGCCGAGAGGCCCTTGGCGAGGGCGGAGGCGGGCTTGATCTGCTCGACCTTCTTCTGGTCGGCGTAGACGCCGGACTTGACCCGGGCGAGCGCCTCGGTCCAGTACGGCAGCAGTTCGTTCTCGCCGAAGCCCATGCCCTCCTCGGTGAAGAACGCCTTGCCGTTCTGGCGGAGGACCAGGTCGTACAGGTACATGACGCCGTGCGGACCGGAGTCGCCGGCTATGCCCTGACCGGACTTGATCTTCTGCAGGCCCGCGTACCAGTCGTCCCAGGTCCAGCCGAGGCCGTGGTCGACGCCGGCCTTCTCGAAGACCTTCTCGTCGATGACCAGGGCCATCGAGTTGCTGCCGACCGGTACGCCGAGCAGCTTGCCGTCGATCTCGGCGAACTTCTCCAGTCCGGCGCGGAAGCCCTCCAGCTGGAGGTTGCCCTTCTTGGCCTGCGGGTTGAGGTCGAGCAGGACGTTCTTCGCCTCGTACTTGCGGAGGAACGTGACCGCGTTCTGGATGACGTCCGGCGGGTTGCCGCCGGCCGCCTGGGTGTTGAACTTCTTCCAGAAGTCCGGGTACTGCTGGAAGTCCGTCTTCACCTTGATCTTCGGGTGCTTCTTCTCGAAGAGCGCGACGCACTCCTGGACCTTCTTCGCCCGGTCGTCGGCGCCCCACCAGGCATGCCGGATGGTGACCGGCCCGTTCGAGCCGCCGCCCGAGCCGCAGCCGGCCGCGGTCAGCCCGAGACCGGCAGCCGAGAAGCCCGCGAGCTTCAGCATCTGCCGCCGGTCCATGCCCTGGTTCCGAGACATAGTTCGCCCCTACGCTTGATTGAATCGTTTTAGAAAGCGCTTGCCGGGTCAAAGTAAGGAGCGGCACCGGCGACGTCAATGGTTGGGACGAAAATCGATCGAAGCGCTTGAACGGGGCACCCCGGAACGCCGACGGCCCGGAAGCTTCAAGGAAGCAACAACCACGTAGGGGCCGACAGAGTTTAAACCACCCGGACGACAGACCGAAAGAAAGGGGTGGTGGGGGGTGGGGT
>NZ_JBEOVJ010000080.1:0-38821 GCF_040295435.1 Streptomyces sp. NPDC002809 | reverse complement strand
TGTTCCTTTCGGGGGGTGGTGGCGGCCGCCCAATTTTTTCGGGTGTTTTTTTTGCTGTGGGCGGCGGGGCCCGGGCACCGTTGGGTGTCCGGCCCCGGCCGTTGTGCGGTGCGGTGCGGTGGCGGGTGGGTGCGTGGGCGGTGGGCGGGTGCGTTGCGGGGTGACGTGGGGTGCGCCTGCGGCGGGCCTTGTCCCCTACCCGCCCCTTCTCGTAACCGGGGCTCCGCCCGGACCCCGCGCCTCAAACGCCGGCGAGGCTGGAAGGGGGGCTGGAAGAGAGGCTGGAAGTGGGGGGCTGGAAGAGGGGGCTGCACCGCCGGGCTCAGCGTCTCGTGCACCGGCGAGGCTGGAAGCGCGGGGCCTCCAGGCGTCCGCAGGGTTGGGAGTGGGTGCAGGTGCCTGTGGGGGCGCCTTGGGCGCCGGAGTGGCTGGGATGGGGGCTCGGGGCGTCCGCGGGGCTGGGAGTGGGTGCCGCAGACGCTTGCGGGGCTGTGGGGGCGTCTCAGGTGTCGGCGGGGTTGGGTGGGTCGCGGACGCCGTAGGGGGCCCGGGGGTGCTGGGTGGTGGTTCGGAAGAGGGTGGGCGCGGGCCTGCGCGGGGGGTGTGCGCCCGCGCAGGTGGTGTGCGCCCGCGTGGGTGGGTCAGCGGTGGCGTACCGGCGTGTTGCCCAGTTCCACTGCGGCGCAGCGCCAGCGGAGGTCCGGGCCCTGTTCCAGGCGGAAGGCCATGGCGCGGACCTGTTCGCCCGCCGCGATGCTCGCGCAGGCCTCCACGACACCCGGAGCCGGCTGGGCGCCTCGGCACATGCGGATGACCGGGCGGGCGCCGCGGCTCCTGAGCGGGGTGGTGGGGGCCAGTTCGGCGAGCTGGTCGTAGGCGTCGCCGATCGTGTGCCCGAGCATCCAGTGGACGGGGCGCTGGCCGCTGAGTACCGCCAGGAGGCGTTCCGCGAACCACTGGTGGGGCCGGACCCGCTGGGGCATCCGGCGGCGTTGTGCGGGTACGGCTTCGGGCCTGCGTGCGTCGTGCCGTCCGGCAGGCCGGGTCCTGTTCGTGCTCATCGCTGTCGCCCCCGTGCTTCAGAGGCCCGGATCAATACCGGGCGGTAACTTCTGCTGGTGATCTTCTACGGGGACGGCGGAGGCGGCCGCAAGCGTCGGTAGGCCGGGGGTGGAGCACCCGGGGTTCACCTATCCGGGTGGTGGGGCCGGTCCGGTGAGGGGGCCCGGGGCGGGCCGGGCAGGGTGAGGGCCGGTTGCCGGGTGGACGGGGCAGGGCCCGGACACGTAACCCCAAAGGGGGACGCCCCACGTATCCTGAGGGCGTTCCGACTACGAAAGCGACCCCAGCCATGCGCGTGTACGTCCCCCTGACCCTCTCCGGGCTCGCAGCGGCGCACCGGGCCGGCGAAGTCGGCCCCGGCCCGCTGACGGCGTACGCGGTGACCCCCGCGCTGCGGGAGTGGTACGTCTCCGACGACATCGAGGAGCTGGAGTACGCGGCGCTCAACCGGGCCGCGTCCGCTTCGCTGCGGCTGGTCGCAGGGGACCCCGCGGTCGCCCGCCGCCGAGTCGTCGTCGCCGTCGACGTGCCGGACGGGGACGCGGTCGCCGACCCGGACCACATCCTGGACGCCTCCTCGCTCGGCGAGGTCACCATCGCCTCTGCGGTCGCGCTGGCCGAGGCCGCCGCCGTGCACGTCGACTCGGACGAGGCCGACAAGGACGTCACGGCGGCCGCGGCAGCCCTGGGAGCGGCGGATCTCGGTGACGACGACGCCCAGTTCACCGTCGACGGCGCCGAGGACCACGAGCTGCTGTGGTTCGGTATCCAGGAGATCCCGAATCTGATCGGGTGAGCGGGGCCCCGGGAGGGCCGTGCGAAGGGCTGTTCGTCCGGCTGTCAGTGGCAGCGGGTATTTTTCTTGCATGGGGACGCACGGGAAGCACCGCACGCATCTGGTCTGGGACTGGAACGGCACTCTGCTCGACGACAACACGGCCGTCGTCGGGGCGACGAACGCCGCGTTCGTCGAGATCGGCCTGGCGCCGATCACCCTGGAGCAGTACCGGGAGATGTACTGCATCCCCATTCCCCGCTTCTACGAGCGCCTCATGGGCAGGCTGCCCACGGATGCCGAGTGGGAGCGGATGGACGGGGTCTTCCACCGCAGCTACACGGAGCAGCGCGAGGCCTGCGGGCTGACCCAGGGGGCCGCCGAGCTGCTCGCGGAGTGGCAGCTGGCCGGCCGGAGCCAGTCCCTGCTGAGCATGTACGGGCACGAGCACCTGGTCCCCGTCGTGCGGGGATACGGCATCGAGCGGCATTTCGTGCGCGTCGACGGGCGCACCGGGCCGTCCGGCGGCAGCAAGGCGCAGCACATGGAGCGGCACTTCGCGGCGCTGGACGGGATATCCCCCGAACACACGGTGGTCATCGGTGACGCCGTGGACGACGCGGTGGCCGCGGCCCATGTCGGAGCGAAGGCGGTGCTCTTCACCGGCGGTTCGCACAGCCGGGCCAGCCTGGAGGCGGCAGGGGTGCCCGTCGTGGACACCCTGGCCGATGCCGCGGCCCTCGCCCAGCAGCTGGGCGAGTAGCCGGGCGGGCCGGCAGCCAGAAGCCGGAGGACTGCGACGACCGTCCCGAGGGACGGTGGGACGGCGTGCCTCAGACGACCGGAGCCTTGGTGCGGAGCACGGTCAGGAATTCACGCATCCAGGCCGAGTGGTCCGGCCAGGCGCGGGACGAGACCAGGGTGCCGTCCACCACGACCTCGGTGTCCTGGAAGTCGGCCCCGGCCGTCCCCATGTCCGGCTCCAGCGCGGGATAGGCCGTGACCCGGCGGTTCTTCAGCGCGCCGACCGCTGCCGTCATCAGCGGGCCGTGGCAGATCTGGGCCACCGGGCGGTCCGTGTCGAAGAACGCCGAGAGGATCGTGCGGAGGTCGGCGTCGTTGCGCAGGTACTCGGGAGCGCGCCCGCCCGGGACGACGAGGGCCACGTAGTCGTCGGGGTCGACCTCGGAGAAGGCCAGGTCGGCGGGCCAGGTGTAGCCGGGCTTCTCGGTGTAGGTGTCGAAGCCGGGCTCGAAGTCGTGGACCACGAAGCGGAGCGTCTTGCGGGAAGGGGCGGCGATGTGAACTTCGTAACCCTCCTCGCGCAGCCGCTGGTACGGGTAGAGGACTTCGAGGGACTCGGCTGCGTCGCCGGTGACGATCAGGATCTTCGGTGCCATGGCGGGGCTCCCCACGATGTGTAGGCCTGTTCTGGATACCGGTATCCAGAGTGCGGCAGCGAGCGCCCGTGCGCTGTCCAGAGTGTCAAAGTTCGCGGCCGTCTTTTGTACACATGCGGCTCGTGACGGTTACGGGGGCGGGCGGGATAGCCTGGACCTCGTGATCAGCGCGATACGCCTCGGGGGCAGCGAAGCCCCCGGCCTGCGCCCGGAGTGCCACAGCACCCGGGCCATGACTGATCCCCCAAGCCCGACCCGAGTGCCAAAAATGGCCGATAAGGTCCCGGGCGTCTCTCATAGCGGCATAGCGTCGACTCAGACCGGAAACCCCGTGTCGTGGCGGTACGTCGTCTTTTTCACCTACGTCACGCAACGGCGCGCGACAGGAGCCAGAGGACATGCAGACCAAGCTGGACGAAGCCAAGGCCGAGCTGCTCGCACGGGCCGCCAAGGTAGCTGACAACAGCCAGGGCGGTGGTGTCGGTGGCCCGGGCGGTACCCCCCGGGTGCATGTCCCGGCCACCGGGGCCGACGACGGCACCGGGGCCGGGCAGGAGCGTCCCCGTCAGGACGTACTGCTCGCCTATCTCCAGCGCTACTACCTCCACACCGCTCCGGAGGACATCGCCGGCCGGGACCCGGTCGACGTCTTCGGTGCCGCCTCCTCCCACTACCGGCTCGCCGAGAACCGCCCGCAGGGCACGGCCAACGTCCGGGTGCACACCCCGACCGTCGAGGAGAACGGCTGGACCTGCAGCCACTCCGTCGTCGAGGTCGTCACCGACGACATGCCGTTCCTGGTCGACTCCGTCACCAACGAGCTGTCCCGCCAGGGCCGCGGCATCCACGTCGTGATCCACCCGCAGGTCATCGTCCGCCGCGATGTGACCGGCAAGCTGATCGAGGTCCTCACCGAGGGCGTCGGCATCTCGACGGACCCCCAGGCCGGCCGCAAGAACGCCAAGGGGGCGAAGGACGCCAAGGCCGAGCTGCCGCACGACGCGGTCGTCGAGTCCTGGATCCACGTCGAGATCGACCGCGAGACCGACCGCGCCGACCTCAAGCAGATCCAGACCGACCTGCTGCGGGTCCTGTCCGACGTACGGGAGACCGTCGAGGACTGGGAGAAGATGCGGGACGCCGCGCTGCGCATCGCCGACGACCTGCCCGGTGAGCCGCTCGACGACCTCGCGGACGACGAGGTGAACGAGGCCAGGGAGCTGCTGCGCTGGCTCGCCGCCGACCACTTCACCTTCCTCGGCTACCGCGAGTACGAACTGACGGACACCGACGCGCTGGCCGCCGTGCCCGGCACCGGCCTCGGCATCCTGCGCTCCGACCCGCACCACAGCGAGAACGAGGCGCACCCGGTCAGTCCCTCCTTCGACCGGCTGCCCGCCGACGCCCGGGCCAAGGCCCGCGAGCACAAGCTCCTCATCCTGACCAAGGCCAACAGCCGGGCGACCGTGCACCGCCCCAGCTACCTCGACTACGTCGGCGTGAAGAAGTTCGACGCCGACGGCAACGTCACCGGTGAGCGCCGGTTCCTCGGCCTGTTCTCGTCCGCCGCGTACACCGAGTCCGTGCGCCGGGTGCCCGTCATCCGCCGCAAGGTCGCCGAGGTGCTGGAGGGCGCGGGCTTCTCGTACAACAGCCACGACGGCCGCGACCTGCTCCAGATCCTGGAGACGTACCCCCGCGACGAGCTGTTCCAGACGCCGCCCGACCAGCTGCGCTCCATCGTCACCTCGGTGCTCTACCTCCAGGAGCGGCGCCGGCTCCGGCTCTACCTGCGCCAGGACGAGTACGGGCGCTACTACTCCGCGATCGTCTACCTGCCGCGCGACCGCTACACCACCGGTGTGCGCCTGCGGCTGATCGACATCCTCAAGGAGGAGCTGAACGGCACCAGCGTCGACTTCACCGCCTGGAACACCGAGTCGATCCTCTCCCGGCTGCACTTCGTCGTCCGGGTCGCCCCGGGCAGCGAACTGCCCAGCCTCACCGACGCCGAGGCCGACCGTATCGAGGCCCGGCTCGTCGAGGCGGCCCGCTCCTGGGCCGACGGCTTCCAGGAAGCGCTGGGCGCCGAGTGCGGTGAGGAACGCGCCGCCGAGCTGCTGCGTCACTACGGGCACTCGTTCCCCGAGGGCTACAAGGCCGACCACTCGCCGCGCGCCGCCGTGGCAGACCTGGTCCACCTCGAAGCCCTCAAGCAGGACGGGAAGGACTTCGCCCTCAGCCTGTACGAGCCGGTCGGCGCCGCCCCCGGCGAACGCCGGTTCAAGATCTACCGGACCGGTGAGCAGGTCTCCCTGTCCGCCGTCCTCCCGGCGCTGCAACGGCTCGGTGTCGAGGTCGTCGACGAGCGTCCGTACGAGCTGCGGTGCGCGGACCGTACGCACGCCTGGATCTACGACTTCGGGCTGCGGATGCCGCAGGCCACGGCCAACGGCGGCTACCTGGCCGACGACGCCCGCGAACGGTTCCAGGAGGCCTTCGCCTCCGTGTGGACCGGCGAGGCGGAGAACGACGGCTTCAACGCGCTGGTGCTGAGTGCCGGGCTGAACTGGCGGCAGGCCATGGTGCTGCGCGCCTACGCCAAGTACCTGCGCCAGGCCGGATCCACGTTCAGCCAGGACTACATGGAGAGCACCCTCCAGAACAACGTCCACACCACCCGGCTGCTGGTCTCGCTCTTCGAGGCCCGGATGTCGCCGGAGCGCCAGAGCGCCGGTACGGAGCTGACCGACGGGCTCCTCGAAGAGCTCGACGGTGCCCTGGACCAGGTCGCCTCGCTCGACGAGGACCGGATCCTGCGGTCCTTCCTCACCGTCATCAAGGCCACCCTGCGCACCAGCTTCTTCCAGCGCGCGGACAGCGGGAAGCCGCACGGCTACGTGTCGATGAAGTTCGACCCGCAGTCCATCCCGGATCTCCCCGCGCCCCGCCCGGCGTTCGAGATCTGGGTCTACTCGCCGCGTGTCGAGGGCGTCCACCTGCGCTTCGGCAAGGTCGCCCGCGGCGGTCTGCGCTGGTCCGACCGGCGCGAGGACTTCCGTACGGAGGTCCTCGGCCTGGTCAAGGCGCAGATGGTGAAGAACACCGTCATCGTGCCGGTCGGTGCCAAGGGCGGCTTCGTCGCCAAGCAGCTTCCCGACCCGGCCGTCGACCGTGACGCCTGGATGGCCGAGGGCATCGCCTCGTACCGCACCTTCATCTCGGCGCTGCTCGACATCACCGACAACATGGTCGCCGGCGAGGTCGTGCCGCCCAAGGACGTCGTCCGGCACGACGAGGACGACACCTACCTCGTCGTCGCCGCCGACAAGGGCACCGCGAAGTTCTCGGACATCGCCAACGAGGTCGCCGTCGCGTACGGCTTCTGGCTCGGTGACGCGTTCGCCTCCGGCGGTTCGGCCGGCTACGACCACAAGGGCATGGGCATCACCGCCCGCGGCGCCTGGGAGTCCGTCAAGCGGCACTTCCGGGAGCTCGGCCACGACACGCAGACCGAGGACTTCACGGTCGTCGGCGTCGGCGACATGTCGGGCGACGTGTTCGGCAACGGGATGCTGCTCTCCGAGCACATCCGGCTCGTCGCCGCCTTCGATCACCGGCACATCTTCATCGACCCGAAGCCGGACGCCGCGACCTCGTACGCCGAGCGGCGCCGCCTCTTCGACCTGCCGCGCAGCTCCTGGGCCGACTACGACAAGGAGCTGATCTCCGCGGGCGGCGGCATCCACCCGCGCAGCGCCAAGTCGATTCCGGTCAACGCGCACATGCGTGAGGCGCTCGGCATCGAGGCCGGGGTCACCAAGATGACGCCCGCCGACCTGATGCAGACCATCCTCAAGGCCCCCGTCGACCTGGCGTGGAACGGCGGCATCGGTACGTACATCAAGTCCTCCGCCGAGTCGAACGCCGATGTCGGGGACAAGGCCAACGACGCGATCCGCGTCAACGGCGAGGACCTGCGGGCCAAGGTCGTCGGCGAGGGCGGCAACCTCGGCGCCACCCAGCTCGGCCGTATCGAGTTCGCCCGTACGGGCGGCCGGATCAACACCGACGCGATCGACAACAGCGCCGGTGTGGACACCTCCGACCACGAGGTGAACATCAAGATCCTGCTCAACGGCCTGGTCCGGGACGGCGACATGACGGTCAAGCAGCGCAACAAGCTGCTCGCCGAGATGACCGACCAGATCGGCCACCTGGTGCTGCGCAACAACTACGCGCAGAACACCGCACTCGCCAACTCGTCCGCCCAGGCGCCCTCCCTCCTCCACGCCCAACAGCGCTTCATGCGGCGGCTGGAACGTGACGGGTACCTCGACCGGGCCCTGGAGTTCCTGCCCACCGACCGGCAGATCCGCGAACTGCTGAGCGCGGGCAAGGGGCTCAGCCAGCCCGAACTGGCCGTGCTGCTCGCCTACACGAAGATCACGGCGGCGCAGGAGCTGATCGGGACGAGCCTGCCGGACGACCCGCATCTCCAGAAGCTGCTGTACGCCTACTTCCCGCAGCAGCTGCGGGAGCGGTACCCGGACGCGGTCGACGGGCACGCGCTGCGGCGCGAGATCATCACCACGGTCCTGGTCAACGACACGGTGAACACTGGTGGTTCGACCGTCCTGCACCGGCTGCGGGAAGAGACGGGTGCCTCGATCGGGGAGATCGTGCGGGCACAGTTCGCGGCCCGGGAGATCTTCGGCCTGGGTGAGGTGTGGGACGCCGTCGAGGCACTCGACAACAAGGTCGCCGCCGATGTGCAGACCCGGATCCGGCTGCACTCGCGCCGCCTCGTCGAGCGCGGTACGCGCTGGCTGCTCGGCAACCGGCCGCAGCCGCTGGAGATCGCCGGCACGATCGACTTCTTCCGCGACGGTGTCGCGCAGGTCTGGGCCGAGCTGCCCAAGATGCTGATGGGCGCCGACCAGGAGTGGTACCAGGGAATCCTGGACGAGCTCACCGAGGCGGGTGTCCCGGACGCGCTGGCGCAGCGCGTCGCCGGATTCTCGTCGGCCTTCCCGGCGCTCGACATCGTGGCGATCGCCGACCGCACGGGCAAGGACCCGCTGGCCGTCGCCGAGGTCTACTACGACCTCGCGGACCGGTTGGGCATCACCCAGCTGATGGACCGGATCATCGAGCTGCCGAGGGCCGACCGCTGGCAGTCGATGGCCCGTGCCTCCATCCGCGAGGACCTGTACGCCGCGCACGCGGCGCTCACGGGCGACGTGCTGAGCGTGGGCAATGGCTCCTCCTCACCGCAGGAACGGTTCGACGCGTGGGAGGAGAAGAACGCGGCGATCCTGTCGCGGTCGCGGTCCACGCTGGAGGAGATCCAGGGGTCGGACGCCTTCGACCTCGCGAACCTGTCGGTGGCGATGCGGACGATGCGGACGCTGCTGCGTACGCACGCGTAGGTGTGAGGGAGGGGCGAGGCGGTACCGGGTGGGTCCGGTACCGCCTCGCCCCTCTTTGCCCGCAAGCGCTCCGTTGCCCTCAGCCGCGGGACGGGCCCGGAATGCCACAACCGCCGGACGGGCTCGAAATGCCGGGCGCGGGCCGGGGACGGCGGGCGGACTCCGGTGCCGGCGAGGCGGCTACTTCTTGCCGGTGAACTTCTCGTAGGCCGCTACGACCTCCTGCGCCGGGCCGTCCATCCGCAGAGTCCCCGCCTCCAGCCAGATCGCCCGCTCGCAGGTCTCGGTGATCGACTTGTTGTGGTGGCTGACCAGGAAGACCGTGCCGGCCTGCTTGCGCAGCTCGACGATCCGTTCCTTGCTGCGCCGCTGGAACTTGGCGTCGCCGGTGGACAGGGCCTCGTCGATCAGCAGCACGTCGTGGTCCTTGGCGGCGGCGATGGAGAAGCGCAGCCGGGCACCCATGCCTGAGGAGTACGTGCGCATGGGAAGGGTGATGAAGTCGCCCTTCTCGTTGATGCCGGAGAAGTCGACGATGCCGTCGTAGCGTTCGCGGATCTGCTCGCGGCTCATGCCCATCGCGAGCCCGCCGAGCACGACGTTGCGCTCGCCGGTCAGATCGCTCATCAGTGCCGCGTTCACGCCGAGCAGCGAGGGCTGGCCCTGGGTGTGGACGCGGCCCTTGGTGGCGGGCAGCAGCCCGGCGATCGCCTTCAGCAACGTCGACTTGCCCGAGCCGTTGGAGCCGATCAGGCCGATCGCCTCGCCCTTGTACGCGGCGAAGCTGACGCCCTTCACGGCGTGCACCTCGCGCACCCCGGGGGACTGCCGCCGCGAGGTGAGACGGCTGAGGGCCGAGGTGGCGCTGCCCTTGCCGGTGCGGGCGCCGTTGACCTTGTACGTGATGTGGACGTCGTCGACGACGACGGTCGGGACCCGGAGGTCTGTGCGGTCAGCCACGTCCGTAACTCTCCTCGGCCTTCCAGAAGTAGATGAATCCGCCCACGCCGCACACCAGGGCCCAGCCGGTGGCGATGGCCCACACATGCGGTGGCAGCTGTTCGCTCCCGAAGCTGTCGATGAGAGCGAACCGCATCAGGTTGATGAAGACGGCGGCCGGATTGACCTCGAGCGCCAGCTTCACGAGGTGCGGTACCCGACTGCCCTGGAGCATCGTGCCGACGCTCCACATCACGCCCGACGCGTACATCCATGTGCGCAGGATGAACGGCGTCAGCTGGGCGATGTCCGGGGTCCTTGCGGCCAGCCGGGCCATGACCATCGAGATGCCGGTGTTGAACACGGCCTGCAGGGCCAGGGCCGGCACCGCCAGCAGCCAGGCGGGCTGCGGGTACTGGCCGAACACCAGCAGGATCAGGACCAGCGCGCCCAGCGAGAAGAGCAGCTGCTGGAGCTGCTGCAGGGCAAGTGCGATCGGCAGCGAGGCCCGGGGGAAGTGGAGGGCGCGTACGAGCCCGATGTTGCCGCTGATCGCACGGGTGCCCACGGTGATCGACGAGCTGGTGAAGGTCCAGATGAAGACACCGGTGACCAGGAACGGGACGTAGTCCGGGACGCCGTGCTTCGTCTTCATCAGGACGCCGAAGATGAAGTAGTAGACCGTCGCGTTGAGCAGCGGGGTCATGATCTGCCAGATCTGGCCGAGCTTCGCCTGGCTGTACTGGGCGGTGAGCTTGGCGGTGGCGAACGCGGTGATGAAGTGCCGCCGCCCCCACAGTTGCCGGACGTACACCGGCAGGGTCGGACGGGCTCCACTCACGGTCAGCTCGTGTCGGGCCGCCAGGGCGGCGAGCTCGCCCGGGGCGTACACGGGCGGGGAAGTGGACGGAGGGGCGTCCACCGGGGCCTGGGCTGTTGTCTGGCTCACCACGATCGCTTTCGACGAAAGGCGGGGAAGGCGGGGAAGGCCGGGAAGAAGAGACGGGGATCGTTCTGGAGCGACGGGACGGAACCGTATCGTCGCAACGCCGAGGGTAAGACGCACTGACGTCGCTACGCAACCGTTTCGTCGTCGCGGACTATGATTCGGCCATGACCACCGACCCGGGAAGCCGCCGCCGTGCCCCCGCCGGAGCCGCCGTGCTGCGCGAGGACGTGACCGATGCGATCCGCGCCGCGGTCTTCGAGGAACTGGCCGCGGTCGGCTTCGCCCGGATGTCGATCGAGGGCATCGCGCGACGGGCGGGCGTCGGCAAGACCGCGGTCTACCGCCGCTGGAAGTCCAAGCTGCACCTGGTCCTGGACCTGGTCTCGGCCGTCGCGGTCCAGGGCATGCCGGCCCCGGCCACCGGTTCGCTGTACGGGGACGTCCGCGCCGTGCTCGAACTGGCGGCGTACGCCCTGCGCCACCCGCTCGCCTCCCAGGTCATCCCGGACCTGCTCGTCGAGGCTGCCCGCAGCCCGGAGATCTCCGACACCATCAAGGCCGCCCTGCTCGACCCGCAGCAGGGCATCGCCGCCGTGGTCGTACGCGACGCCGTCGCCCGGGGGGAACTGCCGCAGGACAGCGATCCGGACCGGGCCCTCGACCTGATCGTCGGGCCGCTCTACTGGCGGCTCGCGGTCGTCAGGGGCGAGCTGCCCGCCGGCTATCTGGACGACCTGGCGGCCTCGGCCGTGGCCGCGCTCACCCGCTGACCACGGGGCGGGGCCGCGGGTGGGGGCGCGGGGCGGGGCCGCGGCACCGCGTTCGGCGTCAGCACGGATGAACGTGACGTCACTCGTTGGGGACCGTAACCGGTGACCCCCGGCCGTTCACGGGGTTGAGCCATACGGATAGCCAGGCCCCCGATGAACGGACGTGCTCACCATGCCGCCACGGCTCAGTGTCGTTGTCCCCGTCTACAACGTGGAACCCTTCCTGACCGACTGCCTGAAGTCCCTCGCGGAGCAGACCGTCACCGACCTCGAAGTGGTGATGGTCGACGACGGGTCCACCGACGGCAGCGCGGCCCTGGCCGCCGGGTTCGCCGCACAGGACGACCGCTTCCGGCTGGTCAGTCAGGAGAACGGCGGACTGGGGCACGCCCGGAACACCGGCGTCCGCAACTGCGACCCGGCCGGCAGCTACCTCGCCTTCGTCGACAGCGACGACGTCGTCCCGCCGAACGCGTACGAGCTGCTGATCGGCGCACTGGAGAAGACCGGCTCGGATCTGGCGTCCGGCAACGTGCTGCGGCTGCGGGCAGGCGGCAGGCTCCAGCAGTCGCCCATGTTCCGGGGGCCCATGGCGACGACGCGGCTGCGCACCCACATCTCCCGTGACCGGCAGCTCGCCGGTGACCGGATCGCCTGCAACAAGGTCTTCCGGCGCTCCTTCTGGGACGAGCACGCGTTCGCCTTCCCTGTCGGCGTGCTCTACGAGGACACCCCGGTCGTGCTGCCCGCCCACTTCCTGGCCGGCTCCGTCGACATCGTGAAGGACCCCGTCTACCACTGGCGGGACCGCCCCGGCTCGATCACCGCCGACCGGGCCGTCGTCCGAGGCGTCCGCGACCGGGTCTCGCACGTGCAGGGCGTCTCCACCTTCCTGGCGGAGAACCGCACGGCCGCCGACAAGAACCTCTACGAGGCGCACGTCCTCGCCGACGACCTCTGGTACTTCATGGAGGTCCTGCCCGACGGCGACGAGGCGTACCGCACCGCCTTCCTGACGCACACCAACGCGTTCATGGACCAGGTCGACCCGGCAGTGCTCGACGGGCTCCCGCTGCGGCTGCGGCTGATGTGGCACCTCGTGCGCGAGCGCCGCACGGATGAACTGCTGGCCCTGCTCGCCTTCGACAAACGGGAGCCAGGGGCGTTCGCCGTACGGGGCGTGCGCCGCCGGCGGGCCGCCTACCCGGCGCTGACCCGGCCGGTGCCGGGCCGGGTGCTGCGCGTCGGCGACGCCGATCTGCCACTGGTCGCCCGGCTGCGGGAGGTGCGCTGGCAGGACGGCAAGCTGCACCTGAAGGGGTACGCGTACGTCCGCAACCTGCCCGTCTCCTCGGGCCCCGCCGAATTCCGGGCCGGCTGGCTGCGGGCGGGCGGGCGGCAGGTGGTCCCGCTGCGGCTGCGCCGGACCGGCGAGCCGGAGGCCACCGCGCGCTCCCGGCAGAGCCTGCACGACTACGACCGGTCCGGCTTCGAGACGGTCCTCGACCCCGCCAGGCTCCGCATCGCCGCGGACGGCCCGGCCGACCACGTCACCTGGCGCCTGGAGATCGGCGTCGCGAGGAACGGGCTGCTGCGGCGTTCCGCACCCTCCACCGCCGAGGCCCCCGTGGCCCCGCCCGTGTACCGCCCTGACGGCGATCACCGGATCGTGCCGGTCTTCGACGCCGACCGGCTGGTCCTGCACGCCGAGCGGATCGACGCACGCTTCGAGACGCACCGCGCGGGCGGGACGGATGACGGGACGCACCGCGCGGGCGGGACGGGTGACGGGACGGCCACCGTCGTCGTCGACGGCATGCTCCGGGACCGGCTCGGCGGCCAGGACCTGCGACTGGGCCTCACCCACCGCCCCTCCGGCACCGTCTTCGATTGCCCGGTCACCGTGCACGAGGACGCCGCACCCTCGGCGGCGGGCTGGCGGCGCTTCACCGCCGGGATCCCGCTCACCGCACTCCTCGACGCCAGGCCGGCATCCACCGGGGCGCAGACGGGCATCCCGTACAGCGTCCACCTCATCGGCCCCGGCGGGCGCCGGACCCCCATCGATGTGCCGGGCCCCGTCGCGACGGGCCGCTACCCGCTCGCGCCGGTCGCCGACGAACCCCGCGAGCTCGCCCTCACCGTGAGCGCGCGCGGGAATCTGCTGATCAGCGACCGCCCCGTGCAGCCCACCGTCGAACTCGCCGCCTGGACACAGGACGGGAAGCTGCTCCTGGAGGGCGGATTCCCGGACGATCCCGGGCGCCCGGTCGAGCTCGTGGCGCGGCACAGCGGTCATCACGAGGAGGCGGTCTTCCCCGTCGCGTTCACCGGACCGCAGGACGAGCGGCGGTTCACGGCCGAGCTGCGGCCGGACGCCGTCGAGATGTGCGGGGGCGGAGGGCTGCCGCTGGGGGAGGGCAACTGGTACTTCTTCCTCCGCGAGAAGGGTGCCGCCGACGAGACCCGCGACGCCGCTCTGCGCCTCCCGGCCGCCGCCCATCACACCCTGCCCGCGGCCCGCACCCTGGCAGGCCGTTCGTACGTCATCGAGCGCCGCTTCCACGACCAGCTGCTGCTGAGCTGCGCACCCCCGCTCGACGCCGCGGAGCGCGGCCTCCGCGCCAGGCGGCAGCTCAGCAGGGCATACGCGGCGCAGCGCACCGCGGCGTTGCGCGAGACGGTGCTGTTCAGCAGCTTCGACGGCCGTCAGTACTCGGATTCACCGCGCGCCGTCCACGAGGAGCTGACCCGCCGGGGGACCGGTCTGGAGCATCTGTGGGTGGTGAGCGACGGGCAGGCGCGCATCCCGGCCGGTGCCACCGCCGTGGAGCACGGCTCGGCGGCCTGGCACGAGGCACTGGCCCGTAGCCGGCACATCGTCACCAACACCCAGCTGCCCGAGTGGTTCGAGCGGCGCGAGGGCCAGACCGTCGTCCAGACCTGGCACGGCACCCCGCTCAAGCGCATCGGCCTCGACCTCGCCGGCACCGCCCAGGCGAACCCCGCGTACATCGCCACCCTCGAACAGCGCGCCCGGCAGTGGAGCTTCCTGGTCTCCCCGAACACGTACTCCACGCCCGTGCTGCGCCGCTCCTTCGGCTTCGAGGGCGAGGTCCTGGAATGCGGATATCCCCGCAGCGATCTGTTCCACGCCCCGGACCGGACCAAGATCGCCGCCGCGGTGCGGGAGACCCTCGGGATTCCCGACGGCAAGCAGGTCGTGCTCTATGCGCCGACCTGGCGCGACGACCAGCCGAAGAACCGCGGCCGCTACACCATGGACCTGCGGCTCGACCTCGCCGCCGCCGAGCGCGAACTGGGCGCGGACACCGTCCTGCTGGTGCGCCGTCACTACCTGGTCGCCGACCGGCTCCCGGACAGCGGTACGGGATTCGTCCGTGACGTCTCGCGCTACCCGGAGGTCGGAGAACTGATGCTGATCAGCGACGCGCTGGTGACGGACTACTCCTCGCTGATGTTCGACTTCGCGCAGACCGGCCGCCCGATGCTCTTCCACACCTACGACCTGGAGCACTACCGCGACACGCTGCGCGGGTTCGCCTTCGACTTCGAGTCACGGGCCCCCGGCCCGCTGATCCCGGACTCCGCGGATCTTGTCGAGGCGCTGCGTGACCCGGTCCTGGCGACCGCGGGACACGCGGGGGCGTACGAGGCGTTCCGGCGGGACTTCTGCGACCTCGACGACGGCCGGGCCGCCGCCCGGGTGGCCGACCGGATGCTGTAGTCCGCACCCCTGCGCAGCCCCGCATCCGCACCGCACCCGGACCGGTGCGGATGCGGGGTGAACTGCGCGGCGAACTGTGGGGTGATGCGGTGGTGAACGTGAATTGACGCACGGACTGTCCGAACTGCATGAACCGTTCGAGTGATTCGGAGAATGTGGTGTTTGCGCGGACGTGCAGGGAATCCGAGTCGCGGTCCGGACAAGTATGTTCATCGGTGCGTCACGCGGCGTCCTCGGGTTGCTACGTTCTGTTTTCATGGGTATCCGAATGTGGTGCGAAACCTTGGACGTACGACGGGCCAGAGTCGCTGTACTCGTTGCTGCGGTGGTCGGTCTTCTCGTCCGCGTGGTCATCGCGGCAAATTCTCCGGGACCCGCCGATGTGCGCTTCTTTCAGGGCTTCGCCAAGGCTGTAGCCGAACATGGACCCATTCGAATCTATGAGCAGTCGCTGCCCGGACTGCCCGTCTACAATCATCCGCCGCTGGCCGGCTGGATGCTGCTCGGACTGAACAGTCTTTCGGAATTCGGAATGTCGTTCGCCACGCTGATCAGGTGGCCTGCCTCAATTGCCGATTTCCTCTGTGTCCTGCTCGTGTTCGAAATTGTCCGCAGGCGTACCGCGCTGCGTACGGCGGTGCTGTGCGCGGTCGGAGTGGCCCTCAGCCCGGTACTGATCGCCACGTCCGGCTATCACGGCAACACCGACGCGGTCGCCGTCATGTTCGCCCTGGCCGCCGCCCACCTGCTGGCCGACCGCAAGTCCCCGCTCGCCGCTGGGGTGGCCGCGGCGCTCTCGATCAGCGTCAAGTTCGTCCCGGTCGTGGCGATCCCGGTGCTGCTCGTCGCCGCGCTGCGGTCCGGCCGGCCGGTGCTGGTCCGCTTCGCCGCAGCGTTCACCGCCGTGTCCGCGCTGGTCTGGGGGCCGGTCCTCGCGACCGTGCCGCAGGACCTCCAGAGGAACGTGCTGGAGTACGCGGGCGGCAGCTACCGCTTCTGGGGGCTGGTCCGGTTCGCCGACGTGTTCGGCCTGCCGGAGTCCGCCATCGCCTTCATGCAGGGCGGCGGCCATTTCCTCTTCGTCCTGCTGTGCGTGGCCGTCGGCGTCCGGCTCGCGTGGCTGCGGCCCGCGCAGCTGCCGGGCGTCGTCGCCGTCACGCTCGGCCTGCTGCTGCTTCTGTCCACCGCCTCCGGACTGCAGTACCTGACCTGGGCGGCGGCCGGAATGTTCGCTCTCGGGTTCTGGGAGGGGTTCGCGTACAGCTGCGTGCTGGGGCTGACGGCCGTCCTCGGCTACAGCGGACCCTCCCCCGTGCGCTGGAGCGAGCCGGCGCTGTACCTGGGCGCCGCCGGCTGGATCGTCCTCGCGGCCGGACTGGCCACCGGCGTACACCGACTTCTCACCGCGCGGCCGGCAGTGGACCCGCCCGGCCGTTCCGGCCGGGCGGAGGTCTCCGCTCCCCTTACCTCCCAGCCCTCCGGTACCCCCGAGCCCTCCGGTTCCGCCGTCACCTGACCGCCGCGCCGGAGCGGCGCCCGTCACCGTCCCCTCCCTGATCACAGTCACGAGCACCGAGCGCAACTGGAGAACGCCCCGTGAAGGAAAGCCCGAGTCCCAGGATCGGCATCCTGGTGGTCGCGTACAACGCGGAGAACACGCTGGAGAAGACCCTCGACCGGATTCCGGAGGATTTCCGTTCCCGGGTCGACGAGATTCTCATTCTCGACGACGCGAGTCATGACGCGACGTTCACCGCCGGCTGCCGCTGGTCGCAGGCCGAGGGAATGCCGAGGACCGTGGTGATGCGGCACACCAAGAACCTCGGTTACGGGGGGAACCAGAAAGCCGGGTACGCGCTGGCGGCCGCGCACGGACTCGACATCATCGTGCTGCTGCACGGCGACGGGCAGTACGCCCCCGAACTGCTCCCCGAAATGGTCGCCCCGATCGAACGCGGTGAATGCGAAGCCGTGTTCGGATCGCGGATGATGAAGTCGGGCAGCGCCCTCAAGGGCGGCATGCCGATGTACAAGTGGCTGGGCAACCGAATTCTCACCCGGCTGGAGAACGGACTGCTCGGATCGAAGCTCACCGAATTCCACTCCGGATACCGTGCCTACAGCGTCGAGGCGCTGAAGAAGCTGCCCATCGACCGGAACACGGACGCGTTCGACTTCGACACCCAGATCATCGTCCAGCTGCTGAACGCGGGAATGCGGATCAAGGAGATCCCGGTCCCCACGTACTACGGCGACGAGATCTGCTACGTCAACGGCATGAAGTACGCGAAGGACGTCGTCAAGGACGTCCTCGAATACCGCCTGGCCGTCAAGGGGTTCGGCACCTGTGCCTGGATCCCCAAGCCCGTCGAGTACGCCTTCAAGGAAGGCGACGGCTCCTCGCACGCGGTCATCCTGGAGAAGATGCGGAAGATGCCCCCCGGCAGGGTCCTGGACCTCGGCTGTTCCGGCGGGCTGTTCGCACAGCGCCTCGAAGCGCTCGGCCACGAGGTGACCGGGGTGGACTACGTCGAGGTGCCCGGTGTGCGCGAGAAGTGCAGCCACTTCCATCTCGCCAACCTCGAGGAGGGGCTGCCGGACGGGATCGGCACCGGCTTCGACTACGTGGTGGCCGGGGACGTCATCGAGCACCTCTCCCGCCCCGAACAGGTGCTCGCCGAGGTCGCCACCGTGCTCCGGCCCGGCGGCGAGGTACTGCTCTCCGTGCCGAACTTCAGCCACTGGTACTCACGGCTGCGGGTCGCGGTCGGGGCCTTCGACTACGACCGCCGCGGCATCCTCGACGAAACGCATCTGCGCTTCTTCACCCGGTCCAGCCTGCGCCGCACCGTAAGGGCCGCGGGCTACGACGTCCTGGACATCGCCTCGACCGGGGCGCCGTTCTGGTCGCTCCTCGGCCGCGGGCCGCTCGCCGCCGTACTCGGCGGGGTGTCGAGGGTGCTGACCGGAGTCCGGCCGACCTTGTTCGGCTATCAGCACGTCGCACTGCTCACCCCGCATGCGGCCGAGACGATCATCGCTGGAGAGCACGTCGATGTACAGGACATCCTCAACCGACAGTACGTCCCCGCCGACCGGGTCGGCGTCTGAGGCGACGATCCCCGAACCCACCCCCGCCCCGGCATCCGAGTCCCGGGCCGTCGCAGTCAGGAGCAAGGCCTTGACCCTCCCCAGTCTGATCCTGCTGCTGTTCGCCGTGTTCTCGTCGGCGGGCGGTCAGATCATGCTCAAGCACGGGATGAAGGGCGCCGTGGCCACCGCCGGGCGGGACGGCGGCTCGGTCGCGCTGCGCGCCGCCACCAGCCCATGGGTCGTGCTCGGTCTGGTCGTCTTCGCGGTGTCCGCACTCGCCTGGATGTCGACGCTGGCCAAGGTGCCGCTCTCCATCGCCTATCCGTTCAACGCACTCGGCTACCTGCTGATCGTGGGGGCCGGGGCGACGGTGCTGCACGAGCGGACCTCGATGTGGACCTGGGGCGGTTCGCTGCTCGTGGTGGTGGGCCTCGCCACGGTCATGGCGGGCCAGCAACGCTGAGATCGGCCGCTGTACGCCGAAGAGCCCGCCACCCGCCGGCGGGCCCTTCGGCGCAGGCCGGCCGGTCAGACCGTCGCGGACGGGGCGGGTTCCTCGCCCAGCAGCACCCGGCGCACCACTCGCTCGGCGGCGCGCCCGTCGTCGTACGGGCAGAAGCGGGCCCGGAAGGCCGTCAGCAGTTCCTTGCTCGCCGGGCCGTCCCAGCTGCCGTCGTTGAAGAGCCGCGCCAGCTCCTCCGTGGTCGTGGCCACGGCGCCCGGGGTCTCGCCGGGCCTGCCGGACAGCAGGTCGAAGACGACACCGCGGACCGTGCGGTACGTCTCCCAGTCCGGGGCGTGCACCACGATCGGCCGGTTCAGGTGCGCGTAGTCGAACATCACCGACGAGTAGTCCGTGATCAGCGCGTCGGCCGCCAGACAGAGGTCCTCGATCCGCGGGTGGTCGCTGACGTCGATGACCGACGGGTTCTCGGGCAGCCCCGCGCCCCCGTAGAAGTAGTGCGCACGCACCATGACCACGGTGTCCGGCCCGACCGCGGCGCAGAACCGCTCCAGGTCCAGGCGGCTGGTGAAGGCCGCCTCGTAGTCGCGGTGGGTGGGGGCGTACAGCAGGGCGCGCTGCCCGGGCCGGATTCCGAGACCCTCGCGGACCGCCAGGACCTGTTCGGCGGTCGCCGACGTGAGGACGTCGTTGCGCGGGTACCCCGTCTCCAGGCTTCGCGCTGCGCCGGGGAAGGCGCGGGCCCACACCTCGGTCGAGTGCGGATTGGCGGAGACGCTCCAGTCCCACCGGTCGACACGCTTGAGCAGCCGGTCGAAGTTCAGCCCCTGGGCCGCCGCCGGGTAGTCCTGCTGGTCCAGACCCATGATCTTCAGCGGGGTGCCGTGATGCGTCATCACATGCACCTGGCCGGGGCGCTTGACGACGTGGTCGGGGAAGTTGACGTTGTTGAAGAAGTACGTGGCACGGGCCACGGTCGCCCAGTAGCGGAGGGTGCCGGGCACCACATGGTCGATGCCCTCCGGCAGGGACTCCACTTGGTTCTTGGAGACCACCCACACCCCGCGCACCTCCGGTGCGAGCTCCCGGGCCTTGCGGAAGACGGCCTCCGGATTGCAGCTGACCCCGCGGTTCCAGTACGCGGCGTAGACGGCGAGCCCGCGGTCCAGCGGGAGCTTGCGCTGCCACCAGTAGTAGCGCTTGCTCAGACTGCGCTTGGCCCGGTCCCGCACCGCGTCCGGAGCGGCCCGCAGCCCGCGGCGCAGGGCCAGGACCGTGTCGAGGCCGCCGAGCACGGCGTACCGGCCGCCGCCGATCAGCCGGGGACGCAGCCCCCGCGCGCCGCCCGGGAAGCGGTGCCCTTCGGGCCGGTACGCGCGGTGGAAGGCGGCGACGGCGCGTACGTAGCGCCTGCGCCGGCGCGTCACCGTGGGATAGCCGGACAGCAGCTCCTGGACGGCCCGTTCGAAGAGCATGGGCTGCACCGCGAGCAGCCGGGGGCGCTCGCGGACGAACTCCATCAGCCCGGCGTACGCGTCCACGAGCTCGGCGGGGGCCGCGTCCGGCGTCGCCTCGTCGTCGAGGCCGGGCAGGTAGCGCTGCTGACGGTGCTCCACACAGGCGGTGGGCAGGACGGCCACGGAATCGGCCGCGGCGAGCGTCTGGAGGGCGTACATCCGCTCCCCGTGCCCTCCCGGCCCGAAGGACAGCTTCTCGCCCTCGTGGAGGGTGCGGCGCACCGCCCGGTTCCAGGACACCGGGGCGAGGTCGAGCAGCGCGGACTGTCCGGGCGCGGCCAGCGGGCCGTCGGACAGCCCGCCCAGCAGCTCCAGCGACCTGCTGGGGCGCGAACGCCCGCGGAACGGCCGCTTGTGATGGCCGAACAGCAGCAGATCGGGTTCGCCGGCCGTCCCGATCCGGTCGGCGACGGCCCGCAGCGCGTCCGGCAGGAGGACGAAGTGGGCCTCCAGGAACATCAGATAGTCCCCGACGGCCCGCTCGGCCCCGGCGTTGCGGCACCCGTCCGGACCCGCGCCGTCCGGGAGGTGGATGGCCTGCACCCTGCTGTCCCGGGCGGCGAACTCGTCGAGCAGCAGACCCGAACCGTCCGGCGCCCCGTCGTCGACGCCGATCACCTCGATGTCCGTGAACGGCTGGGAGAGCACCGACTCCAGGCATTCGCGCAGACTTCCCCGGGCGCGGCGGACGGGGACGATGACACTGAGGCGAGGCATACGGACTCTCTCTCGGACACGGGCGGGCGGAGCAGCAGGGACCGGGGCGCTGCGCATCCGGATGCGCGCGCCGACAGCGGGTGCGGGTACTCCGTAAACGCCCGATGGAGTGACAGGGTTACGCCGGGCCCCTGCGGCCACGCGAAACGCCAGGCAGGGGCAGCCCTGTTGGAGTAAGCAGGACTGCCCCTGGTTGACGTGCGTATGTGCGACTCGTGCGGTGGTGCGGTTACTTGACCGCGCCCGCCATCACGCCGGAGACGAACTGGCGCTGGAAGGCGAAGAACACCGCGAGCGGAATCACCATCGACATGAAGGCGCCGGGCGCCAGTACGTCGATGTTGTTGCCGAACTGCCGTACCTGCTGCTGGAGCGCCACGGTGATCGGCGGGGAACCGGAGTCCGCGAAGATCAGCGCGACCAGCATGTCGTTCCACACCCAGAGGAACTGGAAGATCCCGAGCGACGCGATCGCCGGCCCGCCCAGCGGCATCACGACCCGGGTGAAGAGCCGGATCTCGCCCGCCCCGTCGAGCCGCGCGGCCTCCAGCAGCTCCCGCGGGATCTCCGCGAAGAAGTTGCGCAGCAGGAAGATCGCGAAGGGCAGACCGAAGGCCGTGTGGAAGATGATCACGCCGAAGGTCGTCTCGAAGATCCCGACCACGCCGAAGAGCTTGGAGACCGGGATCAGGGCGACCTGCACCGGGACCACCAACAGCCCCACGACCAGCAGGAACCACCAGTCGCGCCCCGGGAACTCCATCCAGGCGAACGCGTATCCCGCCAGCGAACCGATCACCACGACCAGGGCCGTCGAGGGGACGGTGATCAGGACCGTGCTCAGCAGTGAATCGGTGAAGGTCGGATTGTCCAGCAGCCGGGAGTAGTTGTCGAAGGTCAGCTCGGACGGGACGGTGAAGATCTTCCACCACCCGGTCGCCGCGATCCTGTCCGCGCTGCGCAGCGAGGAGAGGAACAGTCCGACGGTCGGCATCAGCCAGAACAAGGCCACCAGGATCAGGACGACCCGCATCACGCCGCCGCCCGCCAGGGCCGCGATCCGTGTGCCGAGGGGCCGCCCGGCCTTCGCCGTGCCGGTGTCCGGGGCGTCGCCCGTTCCGGCGGCCGCGGCCGTGGTCGAGGGTGTCGTCATCGGCGCCCCTCCTTCCGTATCCGCCTGATGTTGAAGAGCATCACCGGGACGACCAGCAGCAGGAGCAGTACGGCGATGGCGCTGCCGATCCCCAGATCCGCGTCCGTGCCGAACGACGACCGGTACAGCTGGAGCGCCAGCACGTTCGCGTCGTCCTGCGAGGAGCCCGGCGCGATGATGAAGACCAGGTCGAAGACCTTCAGGACGTTGATCATCAGCGTCACCAGCACCACCGCGAGGACCGGCGCGAGCATCGGCACGGTGATCTTGCGGAACACCTGCCACTCGTTGGCCCCGTCCACCCGGGCGGCTTCCAGGAGTTCGCGCGGCAGGCCCGCCAGGCCGGCGGCGATCAGCACCATGGCGAAGCCCGCCCACATCCAGACGTAACTCCCGATGATGCCGGGCGTCACGAACGACGGGCCGAGCCAGTCCACCCCGTTGTACGGCTCCTTGAAGTTCGAAGCCGGGAGCCGGAGTTCGGCCCCGTCCGCGGAGGCTGGCAGGGTGAACACCCCGTCGGCGCCGGCCGTGGCGGAGGCGACCACCTTGCCGTCCCTGACCGCCTCCACCTTGATGCCCTTGAGCCCGAGCTCCTTGGCGTCGATGACATTGGGTCTGCCCCCGCCGCCCTTGGTGAAGTCCAGCCACGCGGTGCCGGTGATCTTCCCGTCCCCGCCCGGCTGCGGGGCGCGGGCCGGTTTCGCGTCGGTGGGCATCTTCGCGGGCAGCACCCCGACCAGCGGCAGCTGGACCGGCTCCCCGGCCCGTACCGGCACCTTCGTGACGAAGGAGCCGCCGTCCGCCGCCTTCAGCGGATGGACGGGCAACGGGTGGGCCTTGGGGAAGCCCGCCGACTCGGCGAACGTGTCGTGCACGCCCACCCATACGGCGTTCGCGACCCCGCGCTCCGGTGCCTGGTCGTACACCAGCCGGAAGATGATGCCGGCGGCGAGCATCGAGATCGCCATCGGCATGAAGACGATCAGCTTGAACGCCGTGCCCCAGCGGATCCGTTCCGTCAGCACCGCGAAGATCAGACCGAGTGCGGTGGCGACGGTCGGGGCGAAGACCACCCAGATCGCGTTGTTCTTGACCGCGGTACGGATGGTGTCGTCCGTGAACAGCGCCTTGTAGTTGTCGAACCCGGCGAATCCGGTGCCCGCCTGGTCGAAGAACGACCGGTAGACGGAGTACACGATCGGATACACGACGAGCGCGCCGAGCAGTACCAGCGCGGGCAGCAGGAAGAGCGCCGCGATGATCCTGCGGGTGCCCGTCACGCTCCTGCGGCTGGGTACCTTGCGCAGGGGCGGCTGCCCGCGCACGGGCTCCCGGGGGGCGGGTACCGAGGTCCCGCCGGGCGGTTGCTTGTCGGCGGACACCGAGGTGCCGCCGGGCGGTTGATTGTCGGCGGGGAGCGCCTCGTCGGCGCCCCCCGCTGCGGCTGAAGTCATCGCGTCAGCTCTTGTACGCCTTGGCCGCGTCGGACTCCAGTTTCGCCTGGGTCCCCGCGATGTTCTTCGGGTCCTTCAGGAAGTCCTGGAGGGCCTTCCACTCGCCCTTGCCGGGCGTTCCGCCGAACGACTGCGGCGTCTGGTCGGACATGTCGAACCGGACGGCGTCACCGGCCGCGATCAGCGCCTTCGCCATGGTGCGCTGCACCTCGTTGGGGTAAGCGGCGGCATCCAGGGCCTTGTTGGGCGAGATGAACCCGCCCTGCTCGGCCCAGATCTTCGCCGCGTCGGTGGAGGCCAGCCAGGTCAGCAGCGCCTGGGCGCCCTTGCTGTCCTTCAGGGCCACCGCCGCGTCGCCACCGGTCACCACGGGCGACTCGGCGCCGACCGCGGGGAACGGGAACACCTTGGCGTCCGTACCGATCTTGGCCTTCGTCTGCGCGATGTTGACGCTGACGAAGTCGCCCTCGAAGACCATGGCGGCCTTGGGCTGGTCACCGCCGGTGAAGGTCTGGGTGACCGACGCGGGGAACTCCGTCTGCAGCGCGCCGTCGGCACCGCCGGCGATCAGGGAGGGCTTGCCGAAGAGCTGTGCCAGCGTGGTCAGCGCGTCCTTGACGGACGGATCCGTCCACTTGATCTTGTGCTGGGCCAGTTGGTCGTACTTCTCCGGGCCCGCCTGGGAGAGGTAGATGTTCTCGAACCAGTCGGTGAGCGTCCAGCCGTCCGCGCCACCGACCGAGACCGGGGTGACACCCGAGGAGGACACCGTCTCCGCCGTCGCGAGGAAGTCCTTCCAGGTCTTCGGCTCGCTCGCGCCCGCGTTCTCGAACGCCTTGGCGTTGTACCAGATCAGGGACTTGTTGGCGGCCTTGAAGTACACGCCGTACTGGGTGCCGTCCACCGCGCCGAGGTCCTGCCAGACCTGTGAGTAGTTCTTGGCCAGCTGGGCCTTCGCCTCGTTGCCGACCGGCTTGGCCCACTTCTTCGTGACGGCCTGCTGAATGGCGCCGACCTGCGGGATCATCGCGACGTCCGGCGGCTGGCCACCCGCGATCTTCGTACCGAGGAAGTTCACGATCGGGTCCTGAGCCGGGACGAAGGTCACCGTGGCGCCCGTGCGCTTCTCGAACTCATCGAGGACCTTGACGAAGTTGGCCTGCTCGGGCCCGGTCCAGACCGCGGCGACCGAGATCTTCTCGCCGTCCAGTTTCGGTAAGGCGACGCTCGACGCGTTCTCCTTGCCCTTGGACGAGCTGTCCCCGTCCTTCGTGCCCTTCTTGCCGCCGTCACCGTCGTCGCCGCAGCCGGTGAGGGCCAGTGCGCCGATGGCGGTGAACACCAAGGCGGCCCTGCGAATCCGAACCGTTGTGCGCATCCCTGCCCCGTCTCTTCTGTGCGCGTGCACGGACCGGCACCCGTCGGACTTCCGATGGTGCCGGTCATTCATCACGTAGTCCTGTGCGCACAGTCCTACGCCCGGTATCCGGGCGCCGCAATACCGCCAGCGGGCCCAACTCCTTGATCGTGATGGGCTCGTGACGTGAGGTCAGGGCGGGTATGAGGGTATTGCGGACGGTGGGCCCGCCCAGGTGGGCCCACCTCGGTGGGCCCACCGCCGTTCGGGAGGGAGCGGCCGGGAGCGGAGTCGTTCAGGAGTGCGCGGGCGGCAGCGGTGGCAGCGGCTCGGCGTTCACCGAACGGGCCGCCCGCTCCAGCGCGCTGGCCAACAGCGCCAGGTCCGTCGGCCCGTTGCCCAGCTCGCGGACCGGGCGACGGGTGGGCGGATCGCCCATCCGCTCCCACTCCAGCGGTACGACCGTGGGCCGCAGTGTCGCCGTACGAGGGATACGTCCGGTCACCCGGCCGCCCTGGAACGGTGTCACCCGCCCGTCGGGATGGCCCAGCCGCCCACGGCCCGGCGCCGGCTCGTCCGGCGACGGCGGCAGCACGGGCGGATCGAGCACGACGCGCAGCCGTGCCCCCCGGGCCAGTTCCGTGTCCTCCGTGCGGTCCGGGCGGGCGGACGTGGCGACCAGGTGGATACCCAGCCGCCCGCCGTCCCTGGCCACCGCCTCCAGCGCCCGTACGACCGAACCCGCGGCCGGCCGGCCCGGGCTGCCCAGTGCCGGGGCGATCAGCGCGTCGAAGTCGTCCACGAGCACGACGAGCCTGGGCAGCGGCGAGGGCCCAGGGTCCGTCGCGCGCGCCGAAGTGGTCCGCAGCCTCAAGGTGCCGCTCATCGCGGACTCGACGTCACCGCGCTGATCGGACGGGCCGGGGGGCCGCTGCCCGACCATGCGCTGCGCCACCTCGTGCCGGCTGTGCCAGTCGGCGAAGTCGAGCCCGCCGAGGAGCTCGGCCCGCCGCTTCACCTCACCGCCGAGCGCCTGGGCGAACTCCCGCATCCGGACCGGATCGGAGGCCACCAAGTGCGTGAACACGTGCGGGAGTTCGGTGCAGGGGCGCAGGCTCTCGCCGCGCTCGCCGCCCGCCCCGTCGACGAGCAGGATGCCGAGCCGGTCGGGCCGGTCGGCGGCGGCCAGCGAGGCGGCGACCGCCCTCAGCAGTTCGCTACGCCCGCTGCCGCCGGGCCCCTCGATGAGCAGATGCGGTCCCTCGTCCGAGAGATCCACACTCACCGGTCCCCGGGGCCCTGCCCCGAGCACCACGACGGGTCGCCCGGCCGCCCCGGCCGGGACGCCCTCGGAGGCGGCGGCCCGGGGAGCGGGCGCGGGCGCCCGCCCGGACTCGGCACCGCGCGCGGCGACCTGGGGCGTGTCTCCCTGGCGCGGCCCGCTGACCCGGTTCGAGGAACGGCCCGATCCGGCGGTACGCAGGCTGTCGGCGCCCGTCACGTCCGCGGCCCCGTCCCAGGAACGGGTGTCGGAGCCCGGCAGGGTGCGGGAACTCGGCGTGTCCCCGGGCCCCCCGTCGTAACGCTGCGCACCGACGCGGGGGTGAGGGGTGCGGCCGGATCCGGGGGCGTCGGCGGTGCCGGGGTAGGGCGTACGGCCCGAGCCCCTGCCGCCCGGGTAGGGCGTGCTCCCGGATCCGGTGCTGCCGGGGTACGGGGTGCGGCCGGAGCTCGTGTCGTCGTACGCGTCGCCACGGGCGGAGGTGTGGCGCGGCACGCCCGCGTGGGTGTCGTTGCTGCGGGGGTACGGGGTGCGGCCGGAGCCGGAGGCGGGCCCGCTGCCGGGGTAGAGCGTGCGGCCGGAGTCGCGGTTGTCCGTCGTGCCGGGGTACGGGGTGCGGTCGGAACCTCGGGCGCGTCCGTCGTCGTCCGAGTCGCGCGGTGCGCCGGCGTGCGGCGGGTCGGCGGGGGTGCGTTGGGCGCCCACGCGGGGGCCCGTGGCGCCCGGGTGGGGGGTGCGGGCCGAGCCGCGGGTGTCGTCGGCCGCCGCTCCCGTACCGCCCGTCCAGCTGCCCGAGCCGCGGACCGTCGCCCCCGGCTGGTCGTCAGCTGCCGAGGCCCAGCGGGCCATCAGCGAGGCCGGGGTGGCGCGGGCCAGGCCCAGTTCGTCCAGGAGACGGGCGGACGGCGGGAGTGCCACCACCGCACGGTGGCCCGGCAGCGCGGTCGAACCCTCGGCGCGCAGCGGGGCCAGCGCCCGCGCGAACCGCTCGGCCCAGTGCGCCGACACCGCGTCCACCGCGGCCATCGTGCCGTGGCCGGCCGCCCGGCCGCCCGCGGTGCGCAGCAACCGTATGGCCGTCGCCACATCGCCGCTGAGCATGGCGACGGCCCCGCATTCGCGGAAGGCGATCGAGGCATGACAGGCCGCCTCGTACGTCGCGGCGACCGGCGATGTGGGGGTGGCGGCCGGGGTCTCCGCCAGACAGATCAGATGGATGCCTGCCGCCGAACCCGCCGCGGCCAGCCGGGCGGTGTTCTCGCGCAGCACCGCGGAACCGGGGTCGCCGTCGACGATCACCACGGTGAACGGGCCCTCGTAGTGCCGGGCCGCCTCGGCGACCGTACCGGGATCGAGGCTCGCCCAGCCGGGTCCGAGCGGTCCCTCGTCCAGGCGCCGCACCAGCTCCGTCGTCCGTACGACAGCCTGCTCACGGTCGTACGCCAACAGCAGTCGGCAGTCCTGGCCGTGCATCGGCCGCAGATGAGGCAGCCAGCCGAGCCAGGCCCACTCGCGCCGCCGCTCGTCCGTGCCGCGCGCCCGGTCCGTGCTGATCAGCACGATCTCCAGATCGGCGGGGGAGTGCAGCGCGGCCAGCTGGGCCACGGTGGAGCGGGCGAGGCCCGCCAGCCGCTCCCGAGGCCCGGCGAGCCCCAGCGAACCGGCCTCGCGCAGCCCCACCGTCACCGGCACGGCAGGCAGGTCGGCCCGGTCGGCCGTGCCCAGCCGGACCACCAGCGCCTCCGGGTGCGCGGTGTCGCGCTCCCACAGCCGGGGGCCCGGGCCGAGCGCGGTCAGCAGGACGGCGGCCGGATCCGGCCAGGTGCCCTCGGGGGCGGTGGGCAGCGCGGTGAACGTCGCGGCGGGAGGCTGGGGACCTGCCTCGTCGGGCACGCCCTCGTGCGCGGGGTCGCCCTTGCCGCCCGTGAGCCGGCGGGCCCAGGCGCCTATGCCGCCGCGACGGGGCGCCCCGTCGTCCGGTACGCGGCCGGTACGCGGCCGTGCCGGGGACCGCCCGTCGGGGCCGGCCGAGCGCTCGTGTTCATGGGCGGCGTCCGGCCCGTCGTGTTTCTCCGGCTCGCCGTACGCCGGACCGTAGCCGTGGTCCGGGGGCTCGGGGGCGGTGGCCGGCGCCGAGGCCACCCGCAGATGGCCCTCGCCGTCCGGCGCCGTCCCCAGCGTCGGGGTCCGCGCGCCGGAGGTGAGCCGGAGCGTGGATTCGCCGAGCCGGAGCAGCGCGCCGGGGTTCAGCCGGACGGGACGGTCGCGGACGTCCGTGCCGTCCAGCGAGGTGCCGTTGGTGGAGCCGAGGTCGGCGACGGAGACGCGGCCGTCCGCGGAGACGGTCACCGCGCAGTGCAGCCGGGACACATCGGGGTCGTCGAGCGGGACGTCGGCGTCGGCGGAGCGGCCGATCCGGATCTGTCCGCCGTGCAGCAGGTGGACCCCGCCCGCGTCCGGTCCCGCGATGACGTGCAGCTGGGCCGGGACGGCGTCGTCCGCCGTCTCGTCCTCGCCCGGGACCTGGAGCGAGAGCACCGCCCCGTCGACCAGGGGTGGCTCGCCGAGCGCGCACCGCTGCGCGTCGAGCCGCTCCCGCCCGGCGAACAGCACGACCGCGCCGCTGCCGAGGGAGCCGTCGGGTCCGGAAACGGACGCGGCCAGGTTGGATGCCACGGTGGCCAGCGCCGTCCCCGCGGGGGCGGTGACCAGCACATCGCAGGCGCGCGCCGGGGTCTGGCCGCTGCGCGGCGCGAGGACGGTCAGCCGGATCTGCATCGCCGTCAGCGGTCCCTTCTGCGCGCAGTGCCGGCAGGGGAGACGCTCTGTGATTCCCCCCACCCGGCACGGACGCGTCGTCCGGTACAGGTTCGTCACGTACCGCAGGGCTCCCGACCCGACAGTTCCGTGCTTGAGGCATCCTCGCACCTGCCACTGACAACACGCCCGGGGGTCACCGGTAAGTGATCTTGAAACGTCGGCTGTGCGCCCAAAAGTGCCTGCTTGGCCGGTTCCCCGGCAGCTTCCAAGAGGCCCGGGCGGCACCCGGCGTGATCAGGGCCGCGATCCGGAGCCGTTCCGTCGGACTTCACCGCGGCAACCATCGGCCCGGGAGGAGCGTCTTCCTCCGCAGCCGGTGTGCCGGGGTGATGTGCAGGCCGCGCTCCTCCGGGGAACTCCAGGGGACGGCTGGGGAACTTCAGGGAACGACGGAGACTCCAGGGAACGACGGAGACTCCAGGGAACGACGGAGACTCCAGGGAACGACGGAGACTCCAGGGAACTGCGGAGGATTACGGGGAATGCAGACAAAAAGGTAACCTTCCCGACCCGGCCGTCCACTCCGGCCGCCCCACTAGAGTGGGCCGGAACTCCGGACGGATCCGGGGGACCGCAAGCACCACGATCAGCAGGGAGCGCATGACGTGCGGCCGGTAGGCAGCAAGTACCTGCTCGAGGAGCCGCTGGGACGCGGCGCCACGGGCACCGTCTGGCGCGCCCGCCAGCGTGAGACCGCGGGCGCCGAGGCGGCCGTCGCAGGCGAGCCCGGCGAGACCGTGGCGATCAAGGTCCTCAAGGAGGAGCTCGCCAACGACGCCGATGTCGTGATGCGGTTCCTGCGCGAGCGCTCCGTGCTGCTGCGGCTGAGGCACGAGAACATCGTGCGCACCCGCGACCTGGTCGTGGAGGGCGATCTCCTCGCCCTCGTCATGGACCTGATCGACGGCCCCGACCTGCACCGCTACCTCCGCGACAACGGCCCGCTCACCCCGGTCGCCGCCTCGCTGCTCACCGCTCAGATCGCGGACGCGCTCGCTGCCAGCCATGCCGACGGCGTCGTCCACCGCGACCTGAAGCCCGCCAACGTGCTGCTCGACGAGCGCGACGGCCAGATGCACCCGATGCTCACCGACTTCGGCATCGCCCGCCTCGCCGACTCCCCGGGCCTGACCCGGACCCACGAGTTCGTCGGGACGCCGGCCTACGTGGCGCCCGAGTCGGCCGAGGGCCGCCCGCAGACCTCCGCCGTCGACATCTACGGCGCCGGAATCCTCCTGTACGAGCTGATCACCGGCCGGCCGCCGTTCGCGGGAGGCACCGCGCTGGAGGTCCTGCACCGGCACCTCAGCGAGGAGCCCCGCCGCCCCAGCACCGTCCCCGCCCCGCTGTGGACGGTGATAGAGCGCTGCCTGAGCAAGGACCCGGACCGCAGGCCCAGCGCCGAGAACCTCGCCCGTGCCCTGCGTACCGTCGCCGCCGGCATCGGCGTGCACGCGAACTCCGCGCAGATCGCGGCCGCCGACGGGGTGGGAGCCCTGCTCGCGCCCGACCCGGCGCCCACCGCGGTCCCGGAGACGCCGGGAGCGGCCGACCCCACACAGGTGCTGCCGAGCAACGCGGGCTCGTACGACCCGAACGCCTACGACCCCAACGCGGCCACCAGCGTCATGCAGCAGAACGCCGGACCGGGCGGGCCCCACGCCGACCCGACCGCGGTCATGCCGCCCGTCCCGCCGCGCCCCGAGGGGACCCCGCAGCCCGACGGACCGCACCCGTGGCAGTCCCAGCTCCAGGCCGCCCGCGACCGCAACGAGCAGACGCAGGTCCAGTACCTCGACCCGAGCCAGGACCCGCTGCGCCGCCGCCCGCAGCGCCAGCAGCCGCAGCAACAGCAGCAGCACCGCCAACAGCAGTACCCCCAGCAACAGCAACAGCAACAGCAACAGCATCCGCAGCAGTACCGCCAGCAGCCGCAGCCTCAGCCGCAGCAGTACCAGCCGCAGCCTCAGCAGCAGTACCAGCCGCAGCAGCAGCGCCAGCAGTACGCGCCGCCGCAGCAGCCCCAACAGCCACAGCAGCCGGCCCAGCGCGCACCCCGCGAGCCGCGGCAGCGCAGCGCCAACCCGATGAAGATCCCCGGCCTCGGCTGCCTGAAGGGCTGCCTGTTCACGCTGGTGCTGCTCGTCGTCGCGAGCTGGCTGATCTGGGAGCTCACCCCGCTGAAGGACTGGATCGGCCAGGGGCAGAGCTACTGGCAGGCGATCACCGACGCCTTCGACACCGTCACCGGCTGGATCTCGAAGCTGGGCGGCGACAGCGGCGACGCCGGCGGCAGTGGAACCTGACCGGACAGCTGATCGGTCACCGGACCGGACACCCGGACACCCGGGAACCTGACCGGACTCTGTAGCTATATCGACTTCTGCGGACCAATTCCGAGGCAATTCGCCCGCAGAAGTGAAGGTTGGCGCCATCCAGGGCACGCAACCCCCCGATCGCCGCGTAACTTTGTCGACCGGGGGTTGTTGTGCGACGGTCCATCGCCAGCCGCTGAGGGAGCAGTCTTGGCACGGAATATCGGCAGCCGGTACACCGCCCACCAGATTCTGGGGCGCGGCAGCGCCGGCACGGTGTGGCTCGGCGACGGCCCCGAGGGGCCCGTCGCCATCAAGCTGCTCCGCGAGGACCTCGCGTCCGACCAGGAGCTCGTGGGCCGCTTCGTCCAGGAGCGCACCGCGTTGCTCAAGCTCGACCATCCGCACGTCGTCGCCGTCCGCGACCTCGTGGTGGACGGCAACGACCTGGCCCTGGTCATGGACCTGGTCCGAGGCACGGATCTGCGCACCCGGCTCGACCGCGAACGCCGGCTGGCCCCCGAGGCCGCCGTCGCGATCGTCGCGGACGTCGCCGACGGCCTCGCCGCCGCGCACGCGGCCGGGGTGGTCCACCGCGACGTCAAGCCGGAGAACATCCTGCTCGACATGGAGGGCCCGCTCGGCCCCGGCAACTCCCACCCCGCGCTGCTCACCGACTTCGGTGTGGCCAAGCTGATCGACACCCCGCGCCGCACCAAGGCCACCAAGATCATCGGTACGCCGGACTACCTGGCCCCCGAGATCGTGGAGGGCCTCCCGCCGCGCGCCGCCGTCGACATCTACGCCCTGGCGACCGTGCTGTACGAGCTCCTCGCGGGCTTCACGCCCTTCGGCGGCGGCCACCCCGGCGCCGTCCTGCGCCGTCACGTCACCGAGACCGTCGTCCCGCTGCCCGGCATCCCCGACGAGCTCTGGCAGCTGCTGGTCCAGTGCCTCGCCAAGGCCCCGGCCTCCCGGCTGCGCGCCTCCGAACTGGCGGCGCGCCTCCGCGAGCAGCTGCCGCACCTGGCCGGAATACCGCCCCTGGACGTGGACGAGCCGGACGACGAATCCGAGTCCGAGCCGCACGGCCAGACCTACGACGAGCAGCAGTACACCCCCGCCACCGAGGAGCCCCGCCGCCGCGGCGCGGTCCCGCTGGTCCCCGGCTCGTCCCCCGACTCCAACCGGGACACCCACACGAGCATGCGCGTCCCGGCCCCCGACGAACTCTCCGGCGGCCCCCGCGGCACCGCCCGCGCCCCCCGCGCCCCGGGCAAGCCCCGCCCCGGCTCGGCCCGCAACAAGTCGGCCGCCATCCGCAAGCGCCGCCTCACCCTGGGCGCGGCGGCCCTGGTGCTGGTCGCGGCGGTCGGAGTGGGCGGCTATGCGGCCCTGAGCGGTGACGACGCGGGAGCGACGCCGCAGGACACGAAGAACTCGGCACCGGCGGCGCCGTAGCGGGGTGGGGGGCGAGGAGCGGGACGGGGCAACCGAAGCCCGCGCCCTGACGCCGCAAGTGTCTCTTCGGCGAGGCGCATGGTTGTCCGTGGTGATTCTGAGCAGCTCAGACCGGAGACAGGTTCGCTCTCCGCTCGATCGCTTGAAGAGCGTGGTAGCCATCACCGGCTACTTCGGCAAGAAACTGATCATGCCCGCCGTATGTCGCCCCATCCGGCGCCATGTACAGGAACAGGTTCCCGCTGGCCGAATAGCCGATGGGGCACAGCGCCCGGCCGAGCCTCTCCTCGTACTTCGTCACGAGCGATCGTGCGACCTGTCGCGCTGAAGAGACCCCTGAAACCAGGCAAACATGCGTTCCGCCGACTGCCGGGTGCCGAGGGTATTCGAATTGGAGGCCGCTGCATTCCCTCATGAATTGTCGAATGGGGCCCGTAGGGGTGTACCCATCGGTCGACCATGCGTCGAGGTCATCCCGTAGATCGACATGGCGCCCGGGAAACCATCCTATTCCTTCCATGAAGCCAATCAGGTCGGCATCCTTGGCGGGAAATCCGAGAAGACTCATCAATTCACCCCCTGTCGTGTGCTACCGGTAAGGATCGATAGATGTTGCAAGATGAGAAATCAATCCATTTCTTCCTGATGTCGATAGCGGGGCGTCCCTGTAAGCGCATGGTACGGGTGTTACGCGAACCCTCTCCAGCTGCGTATTCACAGATCAGTGGTGGTTTCTAGTTCCGCTGGTGTCCGTGGTTGTACGGGGTAATCCGTGGGTGTTGCCGTCGCTACGGCCATCAGACGGTTCAGCCCAGGTACGGCTTCTCGCGCTGTTCCTGGAAGTGCTGGAGCCTGAGTCGTTGGGTGTGGTGCATCGGCAACTGCTCGATCTCTTCCGGCGGTACGAACCGGAGTTCGGTGGACTCGTCGGAGATCTCCAGTCGGCCGCCGGTGATGCGGGCGGTGAAGCAGACGTTGAACTGGCGGCGGACCTCGCCGTCGGTGTAGGCGATGATGTGTTTCGGGTCGGTGTAGGTGCCGACCAGGCCGGTGATCTCGACGTCGAGGCCCGTCTCTTCCTTGACTTCACGCACTGCCGTGCCGGGCAGGGAGTCGGTGAGATCCATGCCGCCGCCGGGCAGAGCCCACAGGTCGTTGTCGCGGCGGCGCTGGAGGAGGATGCGCCCGTGATCGTCGGTGACGACGGCGGACGCGGCGACGACCATGCTGTTCGGCTCGGGCGCGTTCGGCTCGTCGTAGTACTCGGTGCGGGCCACGGTCAGCCTTCCTCTCATACGTGGGTTGCCGTCGTCCACACGGCGTCGAAGCTCTCGGCATAGGTGTCGAACATGCCGCCGGTCTCGTGCCGGCGAAGATGCCACACGGGGGCGGCGTACGCGTTGACGCCCCAGACATGGGCGTTGACGAGTTGCTGGTCGTCGGCGCGGTAGAGGGAGTTGTAGAGCGTGGTGCCGTGGGTGCGGACTTCGATGCCGGGGGTGGCGGCGAGCGGCCTGTAGTGCATGAGCGCGAGGCGGCAGCGGGATTCGATGCCGTGGCCGAACCGCTCCTCCTGGCCGCGGACTTGGACGTTGTCGCTGTCGGGGTCTCCGATCGCGATGCGGACAGTGCAGCCTTCGGCGGCGCGTTCGGTGAGGAGTTCGTTCAGCCGCGGGTACGCCTCGTGGAGGAAGACTGCCGCGTAGACGAGGATGTCGATCCGTTCCCGGGCCTGGGCCATCAGGTCGGTGAACGTCGAGACGGGGAGGTCGGCCCGCTGCTCGTAGAGCGCGACCAGCTCGGGGCTGATGGCGCGGGCGGGGCGGGCCTGGCGGAGCGCCGGCCAGAGCGCGTGCACGTCTTCTCCCAGGGCCTTGGCCGCCTGGAGGGCGGTGGCACGACGTGGGATACGCCCGAGGTTCACCCAGCGCTCGACCGACTTGGGGTCGACCTCGACCTGCTGAGCGAGTGCGGCGTACGTCCAGCCTCCGGCTGCCATGACGGCTCGTAGTCTCTCGTTCGGCACGAGTCTCCCCTTCGTCTCAGGACGGCATTAGGGACGTTTTACACGGTGCAGGACGTCCTGAAGTGGGCTTTGGTGGAGGTTCCTTCGTCCCGGTGACCGGCGTGAGGATCGGTGCCAACCCTGCGGCACCAACAGGCCCAAGGGGCACGCATCAACGCCGCCGAGGAGCGTCACCGTGCCAATGAGCGCCATCCCATGTGTTCCCGCCCTACGACTGGACGCCCGGTCGCGGACCGCCTTGCCGGGGCGGTCACGATGACGGCCCCCACCCCTGATGTCGACGGGCCCACCGTCTCGACCGATGCCGGCGCCCTGGTGGTCGACCGGCGGAACGCCAAGGTGGGCGTGGTGATGGGGCATGTGGGGACGTACGTGCAGCTTCGGCCACCGCACGGTGGCCAGGAGTGGGACGTGCCGCCCGAGGACGTACGTATACCGACTCCGACGGAGGAGCTGAGCGCGAAGGTGGCCGTGGCCAACCGGAGGTGGGGACGGTGACCCCTCGCTCGGTCCTGCGCTACGAGAATTGGACGCTCCAGCCCGACCGCGAGCCGGACGCGGAGCCGGTCCTGTACGCGATGCAGTGCGCCGTGGACGGAAAGAGGTCGCCGGCGAGCGAGGACTTCGCCGAACCGCAGGACTGGGTGCTGCGGCACTGCGGCCAGAACCCGTCCCACCACACCTACCAGGAGATCATCACCCGCCCCTGGCGGACCTGGCGCCAGACGTGACCTACCTCGCTCGCCCAGGCTCCGCACCGCGCTGGCCCACGTGACTCCCGTCCCTGCCGGGCGCAGCCGATCGAGGCTCCCCGTCCTCGTCAGTCCCGGCAGGGATGGGCCCTTACGTGCGTGCCGCGCCCATGGCTGTGGGGATTCTGGCCTCTGCCACAGAAAGTCAGCCACGATGGCGGGCGCGCCGACCGAACACCCGCCACGTGTGTCTCGCTCAACCCCGCACCGGCATCAGCCCAGTTATCTCCATCGTCACGGCCCCCAGGCAGGCAGCAAGCATGGGCGTCCGGGACGGCGCGAGCCCGCCGGGCGGCCTCTCGGGAGCCCGGCCAGTGCTGACCGCTCGGACCGGGGCTTCCGATTGGTGGCCCGGCCTACGCTCCCGGGCTCTGCGCGCCGAGTGGTCACCGACCGCCGACGCGCGGCGGCCCGCGTCAGCGGGACGCCCTTGAGCAAGTACCACGGGCCCCTGTCAGGGGCGTTGCTGGCGGCCTCAGGTTATGGCCCGTCTCCAGGTCGGCCGCTCCGGCGTCTACGACCTGCCGCAGCGGCCAACTCGCCTCGAACAGCTGACGTTGCCGTCAAACGCCTCTGGGGCCCCGCCGGGATCACATTCCGGTGGGCTCTTCACAGGCCCAGGCGTCAAATAGGCCCTGCCGTATTGCATCCGGCAGGGCCTATTTGTGACGAGTTACGTGCCCAGTAGGCGCGTGATCTTAATCCCTACAAAGCCTGCCCCTTGAGCCCATTCCATGGAAGCAGTCATTTGGATGTCGGCGACGGTAAGAGTGTGAACGGTCTTATCCGGGGCCAAGGGAACCGGCCCGATCGTCCGGCTAATTGATTACGCGCCCCGCGGAAGTTTTCGCACCACTTCCGTGATCCGCTCTGGCGAGTATCCAGTTCGCAGGAAGATCTCATACGGAGAATGTAGCGATCCCAGGAATTCCGCAACAGCTTGCCACGTCTCCATGATTTCCCGATCCACAGCTACCACGAAATCGCCATCCTGACTCTCAGGGAGTGGTCGGATTTTAGTGACATTAGAGGGAACCATGGTCACGCTGGAAGCCTCATTCAAATCTTCCCTCAGGCGTCTTGCAACATCCACAAGTTCCATGAGATGCGTGTACGAGAAAGGTGATGTAGATGCCCGGCCGGGAGAAATATTAGACGCCTCCTTCGTCAGCTGGCAAAGAATCTGGAACTCCTCGCCGCTAAACCTGACATTCACGCTGCGACACCTCACTTTAGTTCCTTAGCAAAGTACTGCCGGCCCGCCTTCGGTGTAAACATCGTGCCGTGATTTCCATCGACGATGACAACCGCACCCTTGTCCGGATCCCAGAAGGACCTGCGCCCTCCACTGAGATTTCGGATTTCTACGTTTGGAACATTGCCGTTTGTGACTCCATCAGCATATTCGGCCATCCGTCCCGGATGCACTCCCCTCGCGTAGTGAGTGCCATCTCCATCTGGACGCAGAGCCTCTCCGTTGGCGTGCTTGGCAATGAGCCTTTTCCAACCTCACGCTGACGCGTGGTGAAGGACGAGGACGGCCTGGACCATCGCGGTGATGCGGTTGGTGCTGCAGCGGAGCTTCCGTAGGAGGCGCCAGCCCTTCAGGGTGGCCATGGCCTGCTCGCCGAGGCAGCGGATCTTGGCGTGTGTGCTGTTGTGGCGGCGCTGCCACCGCTTGAGGCGACGGCCGCGGAAGGGAAAAGGCTCACTCACTCCCTGTGGTGGATACGCCCCGTGAACGACAGCCGCGGACGCCAACCGCGTGAACGTCAACGGCTGGATTTCGGAGCAGCAGGACTTCACCGCCCCGTACGTCGACACCGTGGACATGGAAGCGGCACTCGCGGTGCCGGATGCCACGAGCACTCCGGACCCGCCTCCGCTGCTTCTCAGCGTTGGCGCGGCACCCGCCGACTTCGACGCCGGTGATCACGTGAACCTCACCCGCAACGGATATGTCGCGGCAGCGGACGCCTTCGGTCCTTCGGTCCTGCTCCCGGACGTTCTCCCGGGCGGCTAGGGCTGTCCCGTCCCTCCCGGGCCCCGTTCGACAGGGCCCGGAAGGGACGCCGCCCGCCCGTACGCGATCGTGATCATGCCGTCCGAGGAACGCCCGCGCCGACAGCCGTTACGCTGGACCCGTGGCAGTCGTCGATATTTCCGAAGAGCTGAAGTCCCTCTCCTCGACCATGGGGTCGATCGAGGCCGTCCTGGACCTGGATGCGCTGAGGGGTGACATCGCCGTGCTCGAGGAGCAGGCTGCCGCTCCGTCCCTGTGGGACGACCCGGAGGCGGCGCAGAAGATCACCAGCAAGCTTTCGCACCTCCAGGCCGAGGTCCGCAAGACCGAGCACCTGCGCGGCCGGATCGACGACCTCGAAGTGCTCTTCGAGCTCGCCGAGGACGAGGGCGACGCCGATGCGCTCGCCGAGGCCGAGTCCGAGCTGGAGTCCGTCCGCAAGGCGCTGGACGAGATGGAGGTCCGCACGCTCCTCTCCGGCGAGTACGACGCGCGCGAGGCCCTGGTCACCATCCGGGCCGAGGCCGGCGGCGTCGACGCCGCGGACTTCGCCGAGAAGCTCCAGCGCATGTACCTCCGCTGGGCCGAGCGGCACAACTACAAGACCGAGGTCTACGAGACGGCGTACGCCGAAGAGGCCGGCATCAAGTCGACCACCTTCGCCGTCGAGGTCCCGTACGCCTACGGCACACTCTCCGTCGAGCAGGGCACGCACCGGCTCGTCCGGATCTCCCCGTTCGACAACCAGGGCCGCCGCCAGACGTCCTTCGCGGGCGTCGAGGTGCTGCCCGTGGTCGAGCAGACGGACCACATCGAGATCGACGAGTCCGAACTCCGCGTCGACGTGTACCGCTCCTCGGGCCCCGGCGGTCAGGGCGTCAACACCACGGACTCCGCGGTGCGCCTGACCCACCTGGCGACCGGCATCGTCGTCTCCTGCCAGAACGAGCGCTCGCAGATCCAGAACAAGGCGTCCGCGATGAACGTCCTCCAGGCGAAGCTCCTCGAGCGCCGCCGCCAGGAGGAGCAGGCGAAGATGAACGCGCTCAAGGGCGACGGCGGCAACTCCTGGGGCAACCAGATGCGTTCGTACGTCCTGCACCCGTACCAGATGGTCAAGGACCTGCGTACGGAGTTCGAGATGGGCAACCCGGAAGCGGTCTTCAACGGCGAGATCGACGGCTTCATCGAGGCGGGCATCCGCTGGCGCAAGCAGAGCGAGAAGTAGTGAGGCCGTCCCGCCCGGCGGGACGTACGCGAAGACGGGCGTGGGAGCCGCGGCTCCCCACCCCGGGGGCGGGTCGGCGGGG